>JAJRXB010000307.1 GCA_024276515.1 Chloroflexota bacterium | reverse complement strand
AGGCCGACGCCTCGGCCTGGGGCCTTCAGGCGCGACTTTAGTCGCTATCGCCTGATGCCGGGCCAGATAAAAGACGCATCCTGCCATAGAATTGAAATGCACCCATAGTTAATACAAAAGACATTATCGGAAATAGCGCGCTGGCCTTGAGATTTAATCACGAATGGCACGAATAGACGAATGACACAAATTTTTGTTCGTGATATTCGCTCATTCGTGTCATTCGTGATAGCAATTCTATGCTTTTCCGGCGGAAAATTTTATTGCCAATAATGTCTAAAAGCCCGACGCTTGTAGCAGCGTCGGGCTTTTGTGTGGTGTCTGTTTCTCACGCGGCGACGATGGCCTCGAAAGGACACTCGACCACGCATATCATACACCCGTGACAACGATGCACGTCTATGAAGGGGGGCTCGTCGCGATCAATGCGGACGATGGCTCTGACCCGGCACACTTGCTGCGCCAGGCAGCGCCGGCAGATGTGGCAGCGGTCGTCGTCAATGTAAAGTGAGGCTTTGCTGACAGGAGCACCAATCATCTGTTGCATCCCTCGGACGCAGATTTGGGTGGGCACCTGATTAGATGCAACACGGCGCGAAAGGTTGCATCACGTTCACGTCCTCAGGCGGCGAGTTTCTCCAACCGTGCCGTATTGCGTCGAGATCAATTGGTGCGCGAAATCACGTCGGTTTTGTGCCACTCGCCCACCGGCGCATAGACGATGCCCTTTTCGTAAATCTGGGCACGGTAGGTCTTGCCGTCGTATTCCAGGTCGTATTCACGGGTCAGCCGTTCGCCCAGACCCTTCTCCTGGGCAAATTTATAGAACATGGCGTCGGGATTCAGGGGGATGATCAACGGCTGCCCGACCAGACGGATGGTCTCTTCCAGCGACAGTTGCGAGGTGCCGCCGCCGTGTCCGGTGGCCGCCTCTCCCTCGTCGGGGATCTCGGTCCGCTGGAAGACGACGTAGAAGGAGTGATGGAAGAGGGTGTTGCCCACCTCCTCGTCGGGATGGCCGGTGCTGAGGCCGAAGACCTGCTCGCTGGGCAGCGGGCCATCGTCGGGCCAGGTGACCGAAACGGTTGCCTCGTCGGCCTTCCACAAGGGGAAGTTGGTGCCGGCTTCGTTGGCCGGCTTGTCCACGACGGCAAACACCGGGGGCGTGTTCTCCTGGAACATCACCAGGCGCGCGCCGTTGATCCGTTGCCCCTGTTCGTCCAGCACGTCGCAGTAGATGTGGTGGTTGCCCATGTTTTCGGCGCCGGTCAGGTGGTGCACGCCGATCACCCGCCAGTAGTGGGTGGCATCCTCCGGCACCTCGACCTCGGGCAGGAATGTGATGCCCACTTTGTATCTGGCCGCTGCGTCGTTGTAAACCGGCTCTTTGTTTTCCACTTTCTCCAGGAACTGCGTGTTGTAGTCGTTGACGTTGAGTCCCATAGGGTGCCTCCTTGATGATCACCTGCTCAGGTGACAGGCACTTTTGTAAGTGCCTGTCACCTATGAAACGTTTTTGGCAAAGATGACGATCTCACCAAACAGCGTATCCTGCCGCACGTCTATCTCGTATTGCTTGATCAGTTCCAGCACGGCCAGAAAGGTGACGATGATTTCCACCCGGCTGGCCGCCCGGCGCAGCAGGCGATGAAAGCTGATCTGCCGCTGCCCGGTCAGCGCGTCGCGGATGAAGGTCATCTGCTGGCCGATGGTGACCACCACCGGCGACACCACCTCGTCCACAGCCGGGTCGGCGGGCCGTACCGCCAACGCATGGCGCACGGCAGCGACCAGGTCGTCGAGGGTCACCTCGCCCAGGGACAACCTGGGCTCAATTTTGGGTGGGGGAGCCACCCGAACGAAAGCCCTCAGGCCGGCCACCTCACGCTGGCGAAGCGTTTGCGACACTTCCTTGAATCGCTTGTATTCCAGCAGTTGGCGCGCCAGTTGGTCTCCTACGTCTTCCTCCTCCTCGTCTGCCAGGCTGAGGGGAGGTTTGGGCAGCAACGCCTGGGATTTGATGAACAACAACTTGGCCGCCACTACCAGAAAATCGGTCAGGAACTCTACGTCAATCTCTTTGAGGATGGTGAGGTAGACCAGATATTGATCTGTTACCTGGGCCAGCGCCACTTTGGTGACGTCCAATTCCTCTTGCTCGATGAGGTGCAGCAACAGGTCCAGGGGCCCCTGGAACACGGGGAGTTGAACCTGGTAGTGTGGCGTGCTGTGTATTGCGTGTGGCGTGTTGCGTGTTGGCTGATTCATCAAAAGGTCAGGAACCGTTTGCCTTCCTCTGCCATTTCGTCCAGCAGGCGTTTGGTGTCGGCGGCGGTGTCGCCGGCCACGCGCTCGACCTTGCAGCCGGCGGCCCGCAACATCGCCTCGGCCTCGGGCGACACGCCCAGCGGACCGCCCACGATGGTGACGTATTCGGCCTGCATGGCATCGTCCACCGAAAAGCCACAGGTGACCCGGAAGCGCCCGATGTAATTCTGTGCGCCTAAAAAGTCCTCTTTGGCCCAATCGTCGGCGGTTTGCCAGAAGAGGAGGTAATGTCCCAGGGCCTTGCCGGCCGGGGTGGCGACCACCGGGCCAGCGCCGGCCAGCGTGTCTTGCACCTGTTGCCGGAGACGTTCGCCCCATTGAGCGCCGCCGTCCCACTGATCGCCGGGGCAGGCGGTGACGACGTAATCCTTGTGCGGGTGAATGGCCTCGATGGGCAGATTCAGAGTTTGCAACAGCCAGGCGGTGAGTTGACCGGTGGCCAACAATTGCGCTTCGGTCGGTGGCTGGTCGGTGAAATTGCCGGCCAGGCAGATGCCCACGCTGATGGGATTGGCGTCGCCGGCGTGATTGGCGATGACCTCCAGCGGCTGAGTCTGCTCGATGCGACCATCGTCTGAGACGAAGTAATGGAAACCAATGCCCGGCCAGCCCCGCTTTTCGACCTGGTACTTGGCGATGCGAGCAGCCCCCACGCTGGGAGGCACGGCGCTGTGGTGCAACACAACGCTGCTGATCTGCGAAACGGGGCGCGTTGGATAGCGCTCGGTGGGATGTTTGGGCAGCGCGTCTATCACATCTTCGATGGCCGGCCGGGCCACGACGCCGGCCGGCTGGGCGGCTCCGGCCTGGGCGGCGGCCAGTTGTCCCTCCAGTTCTGCCACCCGGGCCTGTAGCGCGGCCACCTGTTGTGCGGCGGCCTGCGCCGTCGCCAGTTGTCCTTCCAACTCCGCGACGCGGGACTGCAAGGCCGCCACCTGACCGTCGGTGGGTGCGGTGGGGGCCGGGACTGCGGCCAGGGCCTTATCTACCTCGGCCAGCAGCCGGTCCTTCCACCTTTGCCCTTCCAGCCATTGACGGCCAGGCGACTGGTGCGCCACCAATTCGCTGAGCCCCTTGATATTCTCGCGTTTGATGTTCAGTTCACGCATCAGATAGGCGCACAGCTTGCCGCCGGCTTCCAACTGTTGAGGCGTGGGGATCTCCTCGGTGAAGTCGCCGGCAAAGGCGACCCCCACACCGGTATCGCTGAATTGGAAGGCATGCCGGGTGAGGGCCGTCAGCGGCTGAGTCTGATAGATGGTCCCGTCGGCAGCGATGAAGTAGTGATAGCCAATGCCGGCCATATCCCGGTCGCGGACGAGCACCTGGGCGATGCGCTCCGGTCCCACGCTGGCGGGCAGAGCCGTGTGGTGGATGACGATGGTGTCGATCTTCGATTTGGGGCGGCTGGGATAGCGCCTGGTGGGATGGCGGGGCAACCGGTTGCTGATGTCGGTGATGGGGGGCGGGGGCAGAAAGGCAATGGCTCCGCTGGACTGGGCCTGGGCGACCAGACTTTCCAGCTCCGCCACCCGCTGCCGCAAATTGAGCCATTCGGTCCCTGCCAGCCGCAGTCGGACCTGCCCCGGCTGAAACTCTTCCATCACCACCCGCTGGAAATATTGCACCTGCAGGCCGTCTTCTTCTATTTGAGGGGTGATGGGGTAACCGCAGATATCCAGGCCGTACTTGTCGAAGAAATCCAGGAAGGGACCTCGGACGGTCTGGCGCGTCGGCTCGAAAAATCGCTCGCGCACCATCGGCCTGATGACGGCCGACTTGAGGGGAGGACGGGACATATCGCGGACCGCCGCCACCACCGGCTTGACTTCGCCACTCTCTTTGCGCCAGGCAAACCAGTCCCACTCAGGGTCCGGCGACGACAGGATAAAGGGGGAAGCCGAGTTGAGGTAGGGATATTTGAAAAGTTCCTGGAAGTATTCCACAAATTGTCGAGCGACGTCCTCGGCGTTCACAAACGCCCGAACCGCCGGGTCGCTGCTTTGCGAGTTGGAATTCCCTGCCTCCAGCAGGTCGATAATCTTGTTCGGAAACTTCTCGTGATAGTATTTGAAACGCAGTCCCCAAAAGTCGGCCAGGTGATTGCGAAGCTCCTGAGGCGTGGTCTGCCAGTAGCAATGCACCCCCAGAAAATCCGACATCTCAACCGAGGGGCGGCAGATTTCGACCCATTCCAGGTCGCGGTGGGGGACGGCCAGCCCCGGAAAGCCGAGAACCGACCAGGGGCAACGTTCTTTGAGCAACCGGAAGACCCGTTGATACCACTGGTTAAAATCGCGGGCGTCGTCGTCGGTGTCGCCCCACCCCTCGTAACGCTTCAGGTGATTGGGTTCATTGTGAATCTCGAATTTGGCGGTGAAAGGGCGCAGCCGATTCATGATGGGGACCATCCGCTCCACGAACTCTTCGGGAGTGGGATGCTGGTTGACGCCCATTCGGTCGTCGCGCAGGCGCACGATGAACTCAATGTCCGGGTTCTCCTCCCTCAGCCGTTTGTAGACGTCTGGGTGAGTCTCGCTCATCATCTTCAGCGTTTCGATGCGAGCCTCGCGCACGACCTGATAGTCCACCTCTTCGAAGAACTCGGCGTTGCGACCATGAAGGCCAACTCGGCAGGTTCGAACAGCCATTTCTTGTCTCCTGTGATTGATGCCCTTGAAGAAAGTCTGCAGACCACAGATGGGTGGAGTGAGTATGACCGGTGGTGGGGAAATGTGGTTCGATAAGTTGATTATACAATAAATGGCATTGCACGCAAGCCTGTGCGCGCGATGGGTGCGTTCGGATTTCGTGGGTCAGGTGACAGTCACTTCTGAAAGTGACTGTCACCTGACCTGACCCCTGAAAGGGTTGAGCCCTGCGTAGCGCCGGAATCCTTTTATCTCCAAATCCCCTAATCCCGGCTAATACTACAACCGCAAATGATTACGATTTAACATTGATTTAAGATAGCTTTGAGAAACCCTTAACCACAAATCACCTTTTCTGTGATAGGCTTTGACCAGCTAAATTCAAGGTTACTACTCAGGTGCCCGGCACTTTTGGTAGATGGTGGTGGTTAAACTGTAAGTGACGGGGGGATGTCATTGCGAGCGAAGCGACGCAATCTCCGGCCTGCAATGCGGGGATTGCTTCGTCCGTTTCACTCCCTCGCAATGACATATCACTTACTTTTCTACCACTACCTGGTAGATAACCTGAGCCAAAATCAGTTTGTACGCGCTATCAACCTGGCAAAAAGACGGCTTGATAAGTGCCTGGCACCTATGCCTGAGTAGTAACAATTCGAGGAGGTAGATATGTCCCGCCCCGCCGCACTACTTACGTCAGCATTTCTCACACTTTTTCTATTAGT
>JAJRXB010000306.1 GCA_024276515.1 Chloroflexota bacterium | reverse complement strand
GACGGCAGTTTTGGATGGCGTCTGCGGAAAGTGAGGACACCTTCGTCCATCGCGGGGTCGGTCTGTCGGTCGAAGCGCCTCACTATCAAGAGGAAGGTAGAAGGCTGAAGGTATTGCTCGCCAGCCCCGAATCTGGCGTTTGGAACAGCCGAAAACACATCCACATGGGCCTGGGCTATCTGGCCGGGTCGCTGCTGGCCCACGGCTACCAGGTGGACATCTGGGATGCAGCCGTGGAAGAGAGCTTAGAGTCCCTCGACCAGCGACTGGCCCGCGACCCTCACCACGTCGTGGGCATCTCGGCCCCCACGCCGCTCATCGTCAACGCCTGGGAAGCGGCGGCCACCGCCAAAAAGCACGGAGCCATCACCATCCTGGGCGGACCGCATCTCACCCTGATGCCCCACGAGTCGATGGAAAAGCCCCAGGTAGACCTGGTCGTGCGCGGCGAAGGAGAGCAGACGATCATCGAGATAATGCACGCGCTGGAGAAAGACCCGGCTGTAGGGGCAACGCACGCCTGTCCCCGTCAGGGAGCGTTGCCCCTACAGCCACGTCTCTTCGATCCCGCCGCCGGCTGGGGGGACATCCTCGGCCTTTCGTGGCGCGACCTGGACGGCAAAATCCACCACAACCCCGCCCGCCCCCTGGCCGACGACCTGGATGCCATCCCCTTCCCGGCGCACCACCTCTTCAAAATCGAACGCTATACCAACCTCAACCCGTTGACCGACGGGCTGGATCCCAACGCCCGGGCGTATACCATCGTCACCTCGCGGGGCTGTCCTTACAAGTGCACCTATTGCTCCAAGCCCATCACCGGCGACACTTGGCGCGGTCGGAGTGTGGACGACGTGGTCGCCGAATGGCGCTGGCTGGTGGAAGACTTAGGCGCCACCGAAATCGGCATCACCGACGACATCTGGAACCTGGATCGTCGGCGCGCCAAAGAACTGTGCCGCGCCCTCATCGAGAACAAACTCAACCACGTCCCCTGGATCACCATCCACGGTATGAAGGTCAACAACACCGACCAGGAGCTATTCAATCTGATGAAGGCCGCCGGCTGCAAGCGGGTGGGCTTTGGCGTAGAGAGCGGCGACGACTGGGTGCTGCGCCACGTCATCAAAAAGGGCCAGACGGTGGCCATGGTGCGCGACGCCTTCCGCTGGGCCAAGAAGGCCGGCTTGCAGACGATGGGCTTCTTCATCTTCGGCATGCCGGGCGAGACGGAAGAGTCGATGGAGAAGACCATCCGCCTGGCCCTGGAACTGGACCCCGACCTGGCTCACTTTATGATGGCCGCCCCCTTCCCCGGCACCGAGATGTGGGAGATTTTGGAGAAACACGGGCAGGTCTTTTCTCACAACATGGACTGGAGCCAGCTCGCCATTCAGGACGACAAGGCCCACTTCGCCTTCGGTGATCTGGACAAAGAGACCATCGAGCGCAAGTGGCACGAGGCACACCGTCGCTTTTACCTGCGCCCCAAACGCATCGCCCGCATCGTGGGCCGCCGCGACACCTGGCGGCGTTTCCCTTACTACCTGAAGACGGCCGGCAGCATGCTGCTGGGCCTGGGAGAGAGAAAGGCGGCGTGAGGTGTGTTGCGTGCTGCGTGTTACGTTACGAGACACGCAACACGCAGCACGCAACACGCAGCACGCAACACGTTTCACGTTTTACGGCCATCCGAAACCACCCTCAGCTCTGCGGGATTACCTGGAGGCCGTTACCACGTGATGCAATCCATCAACGTCGAAATGGTGCGGGAGCGGGCGCGGGAGATCCGAGAGAGCGTGGGCAAGATTCGGGCCTACGCCGCCCAACCCGACGCCGACTTCTTTGCCGACGAGCGCAACCTATACACGGTGATGTACCTGCTCCCTCATTTGCATCGAAGCGGTGGCCGGCATTTACAATCGCCTGCTGGCCAAAACCGCCCGCAAGTCCCCGGCCAGCTACGCTAAATGTTTTGAGGGCCTGCGTGAATTGGGTATTTTGTCGGAGGCACGCTATGGCATCCGAATT
>JAJRXB010000305.1 GCA_024276515.1 Chloroflexota bacterium | reverse complement strand
TCGTGACGGATACCGGATTGGGGATACCGGAAGAGATACGGGCCAAAATCGGCCTGGAATTGATCGAAAAGCCCGAAGATGCCAGGGGGCTGGGGATGGGCCTGCTGATGGCTCAGGCCATCGTGCAAACCTACCAGGGGGTAATCCGGGTGGATGCCACCGGCCCCACCGGCACCACGATGGTCATCTGGTTGCCTGTGGAATAACCCTTGAGAGCTTGCTTGACAAAGGCTCTGTTCCTCGAGACTTTCCTCAGTACTCCGGGCGGATCCGCGATCCGCCCCGTCCGCCGGATCACGGATCCGGCGGGAGCGAGGAGGAAACGGCCGAGGGAAGGCCGACCTACGAATTTCCAAACAAGCTTTGAGACAGGATCAGGCCTGTGAGTGACACATTCCTCTTGATTGGCGAGAAGAAGGAGACCCAATGGCCACTAGTTTTACAACAGGCGTTGGCTCCTTTGGGGAAGCTACACGTTGTGGCGGAGGAAAAAGCGATGCAGGCAATTGATCAAAACGACTACTCTGTGATCATCATAGATGCAGGGGCGGTCCGTGACGCTGCGCTATTGGCGTCCCGCCTGCGGGCACAACGGCTTGAGGCGCGAGTGGTCATTGCTACCTCCTCGCCCACTTGGCAACGAGCAAGGAAGGCTTTACAGGCCGGCGCTGCCGACTACATCCGCAAGTCGCTGAACGAGAAGGAACTTCGCGCCAAAATCCAGGCGGTATTGAAAGTCCCGCCACCCCCTTGGCCACGTTGAAACGGAGGTGCTGACATGGCAAAGACCGCCATTCTTTTCGCTGACAACGATCCCGATTTTCTGAATACCCGCACCGAATTTCTGGAAAACGCTGGCTATCGGGTGTTGAAGGCATATACTCTGAAGCAGGCCCGGCAACTGCTGACCGAGGCCCACGTCCACCTGGCCATCCTGGACATCCGAATGGTGGACGACGATGACGAAAAGGACACCAGCGGCCTGACCCTGGCCCGGGACCCGACCTATCGGTCAGCGCCCAAGATCATCCTCACCAACTTCCCCACCTATCAGGACGTGCGAGCAGCCCTGGGGCCGGTGGTGGACGGCCTGCCGCCAGCGGTGGACTTCCTCGCCAAGAGAGAAGGCCCGGAGGCAATGATCCAGGCTGTAGAGCGAGCCCTCGCCCGGCACGTGCGCATCAATCAGGATTTGCAGATTCATTGGGACCAGCAGGAGCCGCTATCGTTCCTCCACCTGGTCAACCTGCTGAGCTCTGACTTATCCAACGAAGTGTTGACCCATTGGGCCGGCGAACTGGAGGACCTCGTCCGCCGACTCTTCTACGAGTACCGGCATATTCGGATCGGGCGGCTGCTCTGGCACCACGACCGACGGCTCTGTGTGCCGGTGCTGGCTCAGTCGTCTCAGGGGGCGACCGACTCCCGGATTCTGGTTTGTGGAGAAAGAGAACAACTGGTTCAAGAATCGGAGCGAATGCGGGAGCTGGCTCCTGAAACCACCGAAGGGACAAAGTGGGTAAGCACAAAAAAGACGATTCATCTCGGCGCGACCATTTACCGGTTGCCCAACGCGGATATCGAGACAGTGCAGCCATTGAGAGAGATGTTCCGGCGTGGCAAAGAACGACCCCTCAAGACAGCCATCGGCTATCTGCTGAAAGAGGTGTTAGGGACCTGGCATCAACGCGGGCAGACGCTGGAGGAAACCCACGGCCTGATGAGCCTCTATCGTCAATGGGTGGGATTGGAAAGGGACGGTCTCTCACAAACTGAAGTGGAAAGGCGGGCGAATGCCTTGATCCAGGCAGTGCGCCCTCTGAGCGCAGTAGAGATCGAGCACAGCAACGGCCTGATCACTTTCCACTTCCCCAACCTGGAGCCTGTAACCTGCCCGGACCCCATTGCGACCCTCTACACCCCTCTGGAACGGTATGGCCCCCCGGTGGTGTGCAGGCTCTCCCCCGGCCGACTCACGGCCGACAACATCCTGGTGGATGCGAGGCGGCAGGCCTGGCTGACCGATTTTGCCTGTGCCGGCCAGGCACCCCAGTGGTGGGATTTCGTCTGTCTGGAAGCAGTCATCCGGTTCGACCTCAGCCAGGCCCCAGACCTGATGGCCTGGCAGGAATTCGAGGAATGTCTGGTGAGACCTGCCCGGCTCTTCGATCGGTTGAAGGAACGAGACGTTATCTCTGATCTGAAAACCAGTGTGGTGCTGATCGAACAGATTCGCCGGCAGGCGGGCAGTGAAACAGGCCCCGATCCACTGCCGTATTACGCCGGCTTGCTGGCCTGGACCGTGGGAGCCCTGGTCGGCTATAATCTCGATGGATTCTACACCCAGGTAGAACGCATGCGTATGGCGCATCTGATCATGGCATCTGCCATGCTTGCCCGCCGATTAAGGGAAACGTTTCCCCTACCTCAGGCCGGAAGTACCCTGCGTCTGGATGAAAAGGGAAGCCTATGGATTGGAGAACACCGCATAAATGATCTGAGTGGACAGGAATTGGCTCTCCTTCGGTGTTTGTATGAGCGACGTGGTCAACTTGTGGGTCGCCAGGTCGTCGTAGAATCCGTGTTCAGAGAGCCGTACCAACCGGGTGACGATCTCCAGGAAAGCCGCATCAACTCTCTGATCAGGCGGCTCCGGGTGAAAATTGAACCCAACCCCAACCGGCCGCGCTACATCCTCACCGTCAAAGGCAAGGGATACCGCCTGCAAGTAGGGCATCAATCTGATGCGTAGATGATGCGGTCACATTGTATGTTACCCGCGTGATGTACCCAGATGTTGCTTCATACAAAATTGAGGTAGCGTAGAAATTTGACAATATGACTGCAAGATTATTAAAAGCCGGCTATTATGTTAGCCGGCTTTTGCATTTGGTACACTATCCATAGATAGACCGAGATGCCATGTAACAGGGAGGTGTCCGATGTCTTACGATGTTTTTGACCGTTGTCCAAACTGTAGGCGCAGGACATTTTTCCGCACCACAAACGTGTACCAGTGTCCCAAATGTTTTCGCTTTTTCTGTGATAGATGCCGGGCTGGCAGCCTGCTGTTTGGATATAAATGCCCCCACTGCACATATCACATCTCTGCCATTGGATCTTCCAGGATAAAAACCGGCTGCTGTTAGCCGATTTGAGAGATGACACGACTCGATAAAGAAGGAAGGAGGCAGCAAAATGACGTTGGAATTAACCATTGGCACCCTGTTACTGTTATGCGCCTTCTCATTCCTCCTTGGCTTCTTCACCTTGTTCTTCATCATCGTCAACGCCGTCAATCGGTAGAGGTTTCCTCATTTAGGCCCGAATCAAAAAAAGGTCGGCTTTCGTTCGCCGGCCTTTTTCACCATCTCAGTCTGTAAGTGGTATAATAGCACATCTGAGTAGTAACCGAATTTCTAATTCTAATGGATTCTGCGGTTGACGGCGGTCGGTCCCATTTTTGGGGGTTGATCCCGCAGAAAGGAGAAAAGATGGCAGCCAGTGCACGCATCCAATGGGTGAGCAAGGGCCAATTCATCGGAACCGATAGCAGCAAACACTCCGTCGTGATGTCCACACAGGACGAGGAGAACGGCGTGGGGATGAAGCCCAGCGACTTGTTGCTGGTAGCCCTCGGCGGGTGCAGCAGCGTTGACGTGGTGAACATCCTGCGGAAGAAACGACAGCGTCTCACCGGGCTTGAAATTGACATAACCGGCGAGCAGGACCCAGATCCTCCCTGGGCCTTCCGCAAAATACACGTGATGTACACTCTACGGGGACGGGGTCTATCTGAAAAGGCTGTGGCCGATGCTATCGAGCTGGTGGAAGACAAATACTGCTCGGTGAAGGCCACCCTGGACAAGGTTGTGGAAATCTATACTGAGTACCGCATCATTGAGGAGGGATAAGTGTTCCCGGCGATGAAGTTTGCGCGTCCTTCTGACTTGTGCTAAGATGACTGTGCTTGCATCACAACTGAGGAGATACCCTTTGTTAAAAGTAACTACCGATCCCCTTGAGAATTGCGAAGTGCTGATGACGGTCGAAGTGGATGAGCAGCAAACTGAAAAGCTGCTCAAAGCCGCCGCTCAGCGTATCTCGAAACAGGTGAAAATCCCCGGCTTTCGGCCAGGCAAGGCTCCTTATCGCATCATTGTCCGGCGCTTTGGCGAAGAAGCAGTCCGCGACGAGGCGTTGGAGGATTTGAGCCGGTCGGTCTTTAAGCAGGCGCTTGAGCAGGCCGACCTGGAACCCTACGCCCCCGCCTCAATGGAAGAGGTCACCTGGGACCCGCTGATCATGAAGGTCCGCGTGCCGGTGTCGCCCATCGTCGAACTGGGGGACTATCGCGCGTTGCGCCTGGAAGCCCCGCCGATAGAAGTCAGCGAGGCAGAAATCGACGAGGCCCTGGAACGCCTGCAAGAAGAATACGCCGTCTGGAATCCAGTAGAACGGCCGGCGCAAATAGACGACCTGATCGTAATGGACGTGAAAGAGCGCGTCGGCGACGAGGTTCTGGGTGAGGAGGAGGGCGTTGAATACGAGCTGACCGAAATGGAGGAGGACGACCCTGGCCCCGACCTGACCACGCCGCTCGTTGGCCTGTCGGCCGGAGACGAGAAGGAATTTATCGTCCCCTATCCGGAGACCTCTGAGAACCCCCGTTATGCGGGCAAAGAAGTTACCGTCTCGGTCAAAGTGCACAGCGTCAAAGAGAAGGAACTTTATCCCCTGGACGATGACTTCGCTCAGACCGTGGGCGATTTCGACACACTCCAGCAGCTCAAGGAGAAGCTGGCCGAAGACATCCGTCAGAAAAAGCAACGCGAAGCCGACGACAAACTGGCCGAAGATGCGCTGGAACAACTTGTCGAAAATGCTGAGCGGGTGGAGTGGCCCAAATCGCTTGAAGAGGAAGAGATTGACGAGGCCCTGAACGAACAAGATCGCAGATTGCGGCGATCCGGTCTGAGCCTCGATACCTATTTGAGCATTCAAAAACAGACTCGCGAGCAACTACGTGAAGAATTTCGGCCGGCGATCCAGAAGCAACTGCGGCAATCTCTGGTTTTAGGCAAGTTCATCGAGTTGGAGGACCTGTCCGTCGCCGGGCACGAATTGACCGACCGGATTGACCGCTTGAGTATAATGGCAGGGGAGCAGGGGGCCGATTTGCGCCAGGCTCTCGCCACCCCCGACAATCTGCGGCACATTGCCAATGACCTGCTGGTCGAGAAAGCTATGGAGCGGCTGGTTCAGATTGTCAAGGGTGAGGCAGAAGCAGAGACAGAAACAGAGCCAGAAGCAGAGACAGACGACAGTAGTCAGTAATCTTCCCCTGTTTACACGAGGTAAGCGTTCACCCCTTCCCCCCTCGTAGGGGGAGGGTGGGGGTGGAGGGGACGTCGGAGAAACACCCTACATCCGGGACGGAATCTCTCTCCGGACGAGATTCTACCCTCCCCCGGCCCCTCCCTGTCAGGGAGGGGTGAGCGCTTACGACACAAGTTGAAAGGAGTTGACCGCGAATGCACTCCCCCATCCCGAAGGCACTCATTCCTATGGTCATCGAGAGCACCGGCCGCGGCGAGCGTGCCTACGACATATACTCACTGCTCTTGAAAGAGCGTATTGTGTTTCTGGGCACTGCCATCAACGATCAAATCGCCAACCTCATCGTAGCTCAGCTCCTCTACCTGGATAGCCAGGACCCGGAGAAGCCGATCTCCCTCTACATCAACTCGCCGGGCGGGATCATCTACCACGGCCTGGCTATTTACGATACTATGCAGCAGGTTCGTGCTCCCATCAGCACCATTGCCGTCGGCGTGACGGCCAGCATGGGCACAATGCTGCTGGCCGCCGGCAGCAAAGGTCGGCGCTACGCGCTGCCCCACGCCACCATTCATATGCACCCGGCCGGCGGCGGCGCGCAGGGCTACGCCCCCGACGTGGAGATTCAATACAAAGAACTCCAGCGTATGCAGAATCTGTTGCACAAACTTCTCTCCAAGCACACCGGTCAGCCGGTGGAGAAAATCGCCGACGACTTTGACCGCGACCGGTGGATGAGCGCCGAAGACGCGGTGGAATACGGCATCATAGACGAGGTGTTGAAGACCCCCGAGGAGACCAGAGAGGATGGTAAGTAGATTCCGGCCCGAACTTCAGATTTGCTCCTTTTGCAAGCGCACCCAGGACGAGGTGAATCGGCTGATCGCCGGCCCGGACCGGGTTTTCATCTGCGATGAGTGCGTGGACCTTTGCAAGGAGATTCTGGAAGAAGAGGCGACAACCGTCGCGCCAGCCGAGTTCTCTCTGGGCCGAATCCCCTCACCCAAAGAGATTTACCAGAAATTGAATGAGTGGGTCGTGGGGCAGGATCGGGCCAAAAAGGTGCTCTCGGTCGCCGTCTACAACCACTACAAACGTATTGCCGCCGGTCAGCAAGACGAGGTGGAGTTGCAAAAGAGCAACATCCTGCTCATCGGCCCCACCGGCTGCGGCAAAACGTTGCTGGCCGAAACCCTGGCCCGCATCCTCGACGTGCCCTTCTGCATCGCCGACGCCACCGCCCTCACCGAGGCGGGATACGTGGGCGAAGACGTGGAAAACATCCTGCTGCGTCTGATTCAAAATGCCGATTACGACGTGCAGCGGGCCGAAACGGGCATCATCTACATTGATGAGATTGACAAGATCGCCCGCAAAACCGGCGACAACCCCTCTATCACCCGCGACGTGTCGGGCGAGGGTGTGCAACAGGCACTCCTGAAGATCATCGAAGGTGTCACGGCCAACGTGCCGCCCCAGGGTGGACGTAAGCACCCGCACCAGGACTTCATCCAGATCAACACCGCCAACGTCCTTTTCGTTTGCGGCGGTGCCTTCGACGAACTGGACGAGATCGTCGCCGAACGAGTAGGGGTGAAGGGCCAGATTGGCTTCTCCTATGGCAGCCCAGGCCAGCGCCGGCGCGAAGCCACTGCCACCGAGTTGCTGCGCCAGGTCATCCCCGACGACTTGTTGAAATACGGCCTCATCCCCGAATTCGTCGGTCGCCTGCCGGTGACGGTAAGCGTGGATCCGCTGGATCAGGAGACGTTGGTCAAAATCCTCACCGAGCCTAAAAATGCCATTGTCAAGCAATTCCAGCGACTATTTGCCCTCGATGGTGTAGCCCTTGAGTTCACCCCCGATGCCCTCTCCACCGCCGCCGAGGAGGCGTTGAAACACAAGACCGGCGCTCGCGGTCTGCGCACCATCATCGAGGAGACCCTTCTCGACGTGATGTACGAGATCCCCTCACGCCCCGACATCAAACGCTGCCTGATCACCGCCGACACCATCCGGGGCATCACCGGCCCCGAACTGTTCGACAGCCACGGGCAGCCTATTTCTGGTTGGGAATTGGACAAAGCGGCGTAAGCTGGCTTATCCCTCTTTTTCTGGCACCACCACCTGGCAATCCGCCAGCCCTTTGAAGCGCTCGGCGTCGGCCTGCGAGCCGACGATGGCCCCGATGTGCATCGGTATGGCGGTTTTGGGCTTCACCGCTCGCACAATCTCTGCCGCCTGGGTTGCGTCGGCCACGTAGGTGCCGCTGACCGGCACCAGCAGGATGTCGGCGGCCACGCCTTCCATCTCGGGGATGGGATCGGTGTCGCCCGTGTGGTAGATGCGCGTCCCCGCCACGGTGACGACGTAACCCACGTGCCCCGCCCTTTTGGGATGGAAGGACTTGTCCACGTTGTAGGCCGGCACCGCCTCCACCGTCACCCCGGCGACCTCCAGCCGGTCGCCGGCCTTCACCACCTGAACCCCCTTGCCCAGCTTTTTGGCCGCGCCCGGATTGGCAATCACCACCGTGTCCGCTTTCCGAATCCGGGCCACGTCGTCGGGTGAGCAGTGGTCGTAGTGATCGTGAGTCACCAGGATCAGGTCGGCAGGGGGTGGGTTGCTCCCCAGTTGCCAGGGGTCAATGTAAATCGTCGGTGGTCCCTCAATGCGAAAGCTGGCGTGTCCCAGCCAGTGAATCCGGTCGATCATCGTCACAACCCTCCTTGTCATAACCAGCGCAAGTTCAGCCTGCATCTATGATACCTCTGTATGCAAATTTCGGCAATGCCCCAATCCCCAATCCCCAATCTCCAATCCCCAATTCCCAATCCCCAATCTCCAACCCGCAATCCCCTTTGTCCCTTGTCCCCAACGTGTGCTATAATGCCTGCAGTCATCCTCTGATCAGGCCGGCCGTGGCACGTCACAACGAATCACAGGTTCAAGTGTTACTATGAACGGCGGCACAGACTACTATCCGTGCTTGAGAATTTCGGAGAGTGGGGCATCCCCAGCGAAGTACCCAAAGGGCGATGCCTCACGGAGCCGCATCTGGGGATGCTGGCTCCTCAGTTTTCTCAACTGCTGACTATCCCACAGGAGGCCCTATGACTCTCGACCCCAAAATCAAGCGCCTGCGTGAGCTAAAAGCGCAGGCCAAGCTGGGCGGCGGCCAGGATCGCATTGACCGACAACACCAGGCCGGCAAATTGACCGCCCGCGAGCGGCTGGACCTGCTGCTCGACGAAGGCTCCTTCCGCGAACTGGACGTTTTTGTAACGCACCGGGCGACGGGCTTCGGCATCGAGAAGCGCAAGCCCCTGGGCGACGGAGTGGTCACCGGCTATGGCACTATCGATGGTCGCCTGACCTACGTCTTCTCGCAGGATTTCACCGTCTTTGGTGGCAGCCTGGGACTGGCCCACGCCAGCAAAATCTGCAAGGTTTTGGACCTGGCCATGAAGAACGGAGCGCCAATCATCGGCTTGAACGACTCGGGCGGGGCGCGCATCCAGGAGGGGGTCGTCTCTCTGGGCGCTTACGCCGAGATCTTCCTGCGCAACGTGCTGGCCAGCGGCGTCATCCCGCAGATTTCGTGTATTATGGGCCCGTGTGCTGGCGGAGCAGTTTACTCGCCGGCCATGACCGATTTCATCGTGATGGTGAAGGCCACCAGCTACATGTTCGTCACCGGGCCCGACGTGGTGAAGGCGGTGACGCACGAAGAGGTGACGTTCGATGAACTGGGCGGGGCCTGGGTACACAACACCGAAAGCGGCGTGGCCCACTTCGCCGCCGAAAACGAAGAGGATGCCATCTACACCATCCGTCGGCTGATGGGCTTTTTGCCGCAGAACAATATGGAAGACCCCCCCACCATTCCCTGCCAGGACGACCCCCTGCGCACCGACGACGCCCTGGACACCATCATCCCCGACAACCCGAACAAGCCGTATGATATGAAATAGATCATCCGGTCGGTGGGGGACAAT
>JAJRXB010000304.1 GCA_024276515.1 Chloroflexota bacterium | reverse complement strand
TCGTCATCCAGCAGGATAGGGGGATTGAAGATGGCCACCCGCTTGCCTTCGACGACTGCGCCGGCCGGCCCGCCGTCCACGGCCGGGGCCTGTTCGGGCTCATACGTGAAGACTTGCAATCCCCGCAGCTGGGGGCCGGAAGGGCCGGTGTAGTCGGTCTTTGGTTGTCTTCTTCTGCGCAATAGGGCCAGTGCTCTGTTCATGATTACCTCCCACGTTCTTGGTTGTGATAGGGTGTCTGTCCGCTCGTGTTGGCTGTCGCTGCCGTCACCCCCTTCCCCGGCGATGCGCTTCAGGGGCTCTTGCCCTGCTTTCGGGTATTCATTGGCGGGCCGGCTCCCTGCCGCGGGCGTTCATGACAATGGCCACCGCCACCGACAGGTCCCGGCAGGTGACTACTCCATTTGTCGTCACCCCGGCCCTTTTCAACTCATCCGCCCCGGCGATGCCCGATACGATCAGTCGACCGACAGGCTTCGCGCCGAAGATGAACTTGAGCACCTCCGTGTTTGCCACGGCTGCACTCAAGTCCAGCACGCCGATAGCGGCCCGGCGGCGGGCCGCCTGCTCGCGCAACGTGGCCAAGGCCGCCCGGGCCCGCCTCTCGTCCAACGGCCCGACCAGCGGCATCAACACGGCGCCGTCGGCCAGGTCGAGGACGGGTGCGGCCAGGGCTTGCACTGCCTGCAAGAGCTGCGTTTGATCGGCCCACAGGGCACGGGCCACGCGGGTCCGCTCGTCCAGGTCGTCGGCCAGTCGTTCGGTCTCCGTGAGCAGGCGCCGGTTGTCCTGGGCCAGCAGTACGGCTCGCCGGCGGGCCAGGCCCAGGGCGAAGGACAGTTCACGGGTGGCCAGCCACACGGCCGTGGCCACGCAGTAGAAAGCCACTACCAGCATGGTGGCGTGTAGCACGCTTTCCACGGTGGGACTGAAACGGAGGGGCTGGATGATTCCGGTATCCTCCAACGGCCAGGCGGCCACGAATAGGAGTGAGGCCACGCCGGCGGCGACGAAGCCGGCCCGGGGGCCGATGAGCAGCCCGGCCATGCTCACCGCCGAGACGAACCCGGCGGGGATAGAGCCGCGGAAGCCGAGGACGCCATAGGTCACCCAGCCGGCCCACAGCGTGTACCCGGCTACGAAAGTCGCCGCGGCCAGGTGGTAGCGTCCGGCCACGACGTAGACTACCGCACACAGGGCCAGCATGGGCGTGGTATACACCAGCACCGGCTCCAGGAACGACGTATCCGGATCGATAACCCCGGCGATGGCTACCCCGGCCATACAGGCCAACACCCCGGCCCCGATCATGGCCGTGAGCATCTGTAAAAGCTGGACTCTTCGCTTCTCTTCCTGGAGCGTTTCCACTCTCCACATGGTTCCGTCCCTCCCGCCGTCATGCGTAACATCGCAACGGCTTCCCCCGCTCGATCATGCCCAGGCACCGGTTGCACGAGGTGCACAAGGCCGGTGCGGTGCGCCCCTCCCTCCACTGCCGGGGCAGGTCCGGCTCCCGCACCAGGGGGCGAGACAGGGCGGCGAAGTCAATGCCCTGCCCCAGCACCATTTCAATGGCCTTCACGCTCCGCAACCCGCCGACCAGGATGAGCGGCGTAGACGTGTGCTGAGCCAGACCGTCTACACAGGGTAGCCAATAGGCTTCGCCCCGGAAGGCAACCCGGCCGGCCAGGAGGTGTCCCATCAGCCGGATGACCAGACGTTGTGCCGCCGATTTGCCTTCGACCACGATGTCTATCGGTAGTTGGCCCCGGCTGATGAGCCCGTTCCAAGTCAATCCCCCGGACAACTCCAGGCCGTCCACCAGCGGGAGCAGATTGTCCAATACCCACCGCCGCTGGACCGGCGGCAGGCCGTCGCCCCCGACGTTGACCTTGGCCAGGATGGGATAGTCGTCTCCCACCGCCGAGCGCACCGCCCGGCACGTCTCCTCCAGGAACCGAAAGCGGCCGGGCAGCGCCCCGCCCCAACCATCCCGCCGGCGGTTGGCTGGCGAGAGGAACTGGGTGACCAGGTAACCGTGGGCGGCGTGGATCTGCACCATGTCAAAACCTGCTTCCCGGGCCCGGCCGGCCGCGGAGGCGAAAGCGGCTATCGTCTCGGTGATTTCGCCCTCCGTCATGACCCGCGCCCGCGATAACGTCAGCGGGTCGAAAGCCGGGTAGGGGGCCATCGGGGGCCATCCCGTCACCGCGGAGCGGGCGGCCGCCCCGGCGTGGACCAGTTGCAGGACCGCTTTGGCTCCACCCCGGCCGATGACCTTGACCAGGCGACCCAGGCCAGCCAGCGCCTCATCGGTGTCCACCCGGAGCTGGCGGGCGAAGACCCGCCCCGTGGGGTGGACGGCGGCGAAGGAGACGACGATCAGCCCGACGCCTCCTTTGGCCAACCGGTCGTAGAAGCTCACCATCTCGTCGGTGACCGTCCCCTCCGGGCCGGCCAGGTTCTCGGCCGTCGCCGAGCGCACCAGTCGATTTTTCAACGTCGTGCCGCCAATGACTCCCGGTTGGAATGTGAGACCTGCCATGACCTTCCCTCGCCCCTCAGATTTGCAAGACGAACTTGCCATCCTCTCGCTCTACAAACCGCACCGGGTACTTGCGTAGGATTTCCGCGGCCTCGTCCGGCGTCTCAACCCGGAAGCGCCGGGCCTGGGCCAGGCCGTTTCGGTCGGTGCCGGGCGGGGAGAGCAAGCCAATGCCCTCCAGGAACCTGGCCAGCTTCTTGATCTGGCGAGGTGATGTCAGTGACCCAAACACTTCGCCGATCATGGAAATGGGGAAGCTGCCCCCCAATTCGGCCATGGCGTAGGCGACCATCCGCTCGACGAGCTCATCCACCGGGTACTCCCGTACTTGTTGCGCGCCGGTGGCCTGGCTGCACCAGGCGTACAACTCGTCGGGCGGGATGTATGGTGCCTGGAGGACCATTCGCCGGTCGCCATAGCCGTCCAGGATGTAGCGGCCCCTGGCCTTGACCGGCAACCGGCTGGCCGCGTCGTCGCCGATGCTGTTGCGACTGCCCTGCGGCGTGTTCCAGAACGCCACGCGCATGGCCGCCTGGGCCGAGGTCTGGGTGTCCAGGACCTCGCCCTTGACGTACTGCACCGACAGCCAGACCCGGATGCCCACCTTGCGGGCCCCGGCCAGCAGGGAAGCCAGGTAGCGGTCGAGTTTCCTGGCCCCGGCACCGGTCGGGCCCAGCAGTTGCTTCAAGGTGGACAATTCGTCCGTGGCCAGGACGACGTAGGGCAGGGGTTCCTCGGCCTTTTCGTTGTAGCACTCGACGTCGAACACCCGGGCCCGCCGGAACAACTCCAGGCGGCGTTGGTGCTCTGCTTCGACCTGGGCCACCACCTCCACGCACTGCTCCGGCGTGTCGGCCACCGGGGCGAACAGGTAGTCGCTCAGGGGGCGGTAGGGGCCGAAGGTCAGACCCTGGCCGTCGCAAAAGGCCATTCTCAGGCCGGCGGGCGGCGTGGTGCTCAGCAAGGAGCAGGTCCACGCATGGAGCAACGTGCTCTTGCCGTGTCCCGTTCGCCCGGTCAGGAGAACGTGCTTGCCCTCCCGGACGTCGTACCACTCCATTACCCCCTGGCTGTTCATTCCCAGGGGGACGAAAAAGGGGCCGGGCGAATCGCCCAGGTGGTCGGCCAACAAAACCACGTCAGGAAACACGTTGTGGGTCGCCCGGTCGTCCAGGCTGACCACGTAAGCGACTTGGATGGTATTGTTGCAGCGGACGTAGGTCGGTCTGCCCCTCATCTCCGAGAGCATGACCTGAACCTGTTCCACCACGGCCGGCTTGACGAGGTCGACGACGCGGACTCCTCTTTGGCCATCCGGCGGTTGGGGAAACGAACCCAGCACATCTACCCGGAAAGAAGCCACGTCGCCGCCCGGGGAGATGGCCATGTCGTTTATCCTCAAAACCCGGCGGTCTCCCATGGGGCCGATGCGGACGAAGCCCAATTGGTCGAGAGCACGCAAGGTCGTCTGGGCGCAGGCGGTTATCTCCCCAAACAGGGGGTCTGATGAGTCGACGATGGTGCGCACCACGCCGTCGACCAGTGCCTTCTGCGTTGTGAATTGGCGACTCACGAGAATCACCTCCCCCCGGCCGGCGACTCGCCCCTCAGTCTACAACCTGGCCCTCGATCAACAACCGGCGGTTCCGTTCGGCTTACTCCTCGCTCATCACCCGGACGGTGGCCGGGAGACGGGCGTGAGGATCCGAGCGGTTGAGCATCTGTATCAGCGGCAAGATGGCTGCCACGTGGCTGCTGCCTGGCCCGCTTCCCCCACGGGCTGCGTTGGCAGCGTGCCAGCCAACCCCGGCCGCCAGTTTGCGGGGCTCGGACACCTCCGCCAATGGCTCGACGTCGTGCAGTGACATCACCGGGGTGGGGGCGATGTTGGGGTTGACCACCTTGTCGCCCACGATGCGGGGCGCAAAACCCCGCCTGGTGGGTGTGAAGTCGCCGGCCTGTTGCCGGAGCTTGGCCACGTCAGCCCGGGTGGCTTCCAGGTGAGCCAACCGGTGTTGGGCTTCCAGGTCCCACAACCACAGGGTAAGGTACGCCTTGGCCCCGGCCAGGGCCAGGCCCACACCGGCCAGGATCGTGATCGGGAGAACACAGGCCAGCCGGCCCAGGTATTGCTGGATGGCCAGCCGGCCCAGGCCATCGGAATAGGGTGTAATCAACCAGGCAACAGCCAGGGCAACCAACACGGTGAAACCGATGACTCCGGCCAGGTAACGCCCCCAGAAAGGGGATGGTGTGGCGCTGGTATCGAACGTAGCCATGATTTGCCTCCCTGCTTTCCTGCCGAACCACAAAAGAGGGGGTATGTCACGGTTCGGCAGGAAGCCGCAAAACGGAAATTCTTGCACTTCGGCGGAAATCTGTGCACTTTCCGGCGTCGAAAACGGAAGTTTATGCACTTTTCAACCCGAAAACGGAAATCCTTGCACTTCGTAGGAATCCAGGGAGCAACGCGCCCTCG
>JAJRXB010000303.1 GCA_024276515.1 Chloroflexota bacterium | reverse complement strand
TCTCTGGGAGGGCTGCGGGTTGGGCGGTCAAGGAGGGCCGGCGGCGAGCCGGGTGATGGCGTGTCGGCTGGAGCTACCCGGTCTTCTGTGGAGGCGGCAGCCGGTTGAACGGTATCAACGAGGGTGGGAGGCATTTCCGTCGTTGGCGTCAACGCGGGTGTCGGGGTGAGCACGGCGGGCACGGACGTGGGAGATGTGCCCGTGGGGGCTGTGCTCGGGGCCTGGGTCGGGGGCGGAGTCCGGTCGGAGAGCAGCAACGTTGCCGACAGGATGGCGGTGATCGCCACCGCGCCGAGAGCACCGATCAGCGCTACCACGCCCAGGATCACAAACGCAGACGTGTTGCCCAATCCTCCGGGGCCGTTCTTTCCGCCCCGTTGCCGCTCCCGCAGGGATTGCTTGAGTTGCGGGCCGAAGGTGGGGCGCGGGGGCAGATCAATGGCGGCCAGTTGCCCCGCCACGGCGAGGAGTTGTTGCAGTTCTTCGGGGCTGTCCTCGGCCGGCACAAGTTGCCCGGCGAGCATCGCGTCGATGTGGGTTGAGAGAGCTTTTGCCAGTTGTTCTTCGTTCATCAGTTGTCGCTCTCCTCGATTCGTTTCTTTAACTTGCGCAGCGCCCGCAGCAAAATGACACTCACCGTCTTCTCGTTAAGGGTCAGCGTCGCAGCGATTTCCCGATTGGTGAGCCGACCGGCAAACTTCAGCGCAATGATGTCCTGGTCGCGGGGGGAGAGGGATCTCACGTGTTGTAGCAGCGTTTGCAAGCTTTCCTTGTGTATCACCACCTTTTCAGGTGACGGGGTCTCGGTGGGCAGGTCAGCGATCTCTTCCAGGTCAATGCTCCCACCTCGACGACGTTGTTTGGCGTGGTGATTGATAATCGCGTTGTGGGCGATGCGGAACAGCCAGGTGGAGAAGGCCCCTTTGTTCGGATCGTAGGTTGCCTGATGCGTCAGGGCGCGCTCGAAGGCCAGGGCGGTGAGGTCTTCGGCCTCCTGCCGACTGCCAACCCGGTAGCGCACGTAGCGGTAAAGCCTTGGATAGTAGCGGTCGAACAGGGCTCCGAAATCAAGCTTCGTGGCGACTTCTCTTATCTGTTCTTCCACACGGACTGCCCCGCTAAAACTAACTCAGCAAGTAACTACCTACTCAGGCTATTGGGCAAGTCAGGCTACATCAGCCGGGATCAGGGGATTTGGAGATGAAAGATGAAGAAAAATCTCCTAATCTCCTAATCCCGGCCAAAAAATAGGTTAATCAGGCAAGCCTGAGTAGTAACCTCAGCAATTGGACTGCTCAATCGTCGTCGTGGTCGTCGTGATGGTGGTGTCGGTCGTGGTCGTTGTGGCCCCGGTCGCGGTCGTGGTCGTCGTCGTGGTCGTCCTCGTCCCCGGGCGGCAGGCCGGGGACGAGGTCGGGCCAGAATTCGACCGTGACGACCACCGTTATCGTTTGCACGGTGTCGATTGTGCTGGGCAGCGTGGGCGCCAGCGTCGCGGTTGGGGATGGGGTCTCGGTTGGGTACGTCGTCGTCGTTGGCACCACCGTCGGCGTCACGGTGAGGGGCGACGTGGGAGTTGCCACCGGCGTGGGCGTTGGGGTGGCGTGTCCCGGCCTCGGCACGACGCCGCTGATTGTCACAACGATGACCACGACAACCGCCGCCGCTGTCCCCAGGACTGCCACGACGATTGAGACGATCAATACCAGGAATTTGCTCGTTATCATCTTTGACCTCCGGACTGTGATTTGAAGGGTGTCTACTTCATGTATACAAGTTCGGGGCCAAAGTACTACATTCAGGGCTACACCTGGGAATGCCTCGTCCCTACTGTGGTGGGATTCATCAAGACGGCGTCAGGCCGTTGGCCATCTGTCCTTCATATGCACAACTCGTTGCGGGAAGGGAATCTCGATGCCTGCTTGGTTAAGCGCATCGTAGAGGCCGGTGTTCAGCTTGTCGATGATGCGTCGCGTTTCCACGTAATGCTTGATCCAGCACCGGACGCGGAAGATGAGGGCCGAGTCGCCATATTCCAGGAAGAGGGCTTCGATCCGCTCGTCCTTCATCACCCAATCTTGCGCCCGGACAGCTTCGATCATCACGCGCCGGGCCTCCTCGATGTCGGTGCCGTAAGCGATACCCACCTCGGTCTGCACCCGATAGCGTGTATCGGGATACGAGTGGTTGACAATGAGGCTCTTGCCGATGACGGCGTTGGGCAAAATGACCATCCGGTTATCACGGGTCAGGATGCGGGTGCTGCGCAAGCCAATGTCTACCACGTCGCCCCAGGTGTCGAGGTCCAAAAGCTCAATCCGGTCGCCGATGCGGAAGGGGCGGTCTACCATAATGACGAAGCCGCTGATGGTATCGGACAGGGTGGCCTGGGCAGCCAGCGCGATGGCCAACGACCCGATGCCCAGGGTGGTGATGAAGGCGCTGACGTCTATCTGGAAACGGCTCAACCCGGTAATGACGATGATGATTGTCAGCAGGATGATCAGAGTGCGCCGAAAGAAGGGGAGGATCTGATCGTCGAGACGTGTCTCGGTCCGGATGGCAACTTCGTCGGCATACCATTGGGCCACGTTCTGAATCAGACGATAGAGGAACAGGTAGGCTACGAACAAGAACAGGACGAAGAAGACATTCGACGAGGTGGCGTTCCAGGTATCGGGCAGAAATGAGAGCCGGGCAAGGGCCGCCTTGAGCGCAATCAGGAGAATACTCAGGAAAAGAGGGGGCCGGATGGCCTTGATAATGGCATCGTCAAGCCCGGAGCGTGTGCGTCGGGTGATGCGGAGGAGGCCTTTGTTGATCAAAAGGAGCAGGAGCCAGCCGGCAATGGCCGCTCCTGCCAGAATGAGGACGACCTCTCCCAACTCGTTGAGATGCGCGATAAACGTGTCGAACTTAATCATAGTTTTTCCTCCTTCATAAGATGGTAGCTCCACAACCCAAGGGGGCTTTGGAATGGTTGGGGTGTGTTTCAGTTCAGTTGAGGTAACGCTTTAGTTTTCTGGGCAAGAGGAGATTATCAACGGATAAAGTAGCGGATGAGCGGATCACACGCCGGCGCGAGGAGAGACATCCGCTCATCCGTTACCTATCCGCTGATGATCGTCTGCCACCAATCTGTCCTCTCAAGAAACTAAAGTGATGCCAGTTGAGACGTGTAGGGGCACTGCCTTCCCCAACGGGGACCTGCGGGTGCGCCTGCCAAACCTCATAAACTCCTCTTGAGTCTCAACCATTATAAGCAATGGGTAACAATTGTCCAGAGCGCGTTGGGGCTTCTAATGGGGCACAGGCTGAGGTTGTTCCTTTTGCCGATATGCCGTATAATAGCATCCCAGATCGGAACAGACTCCGCTCGTCAGGGGCCTGTGACCCCTGACGAGGCGCGGTGAATTCGCCACCAACACCCAACGGGGAGGCCGCCGAATAGAGAGACTACCAAATATCCTGGGAGAGCAGACAATGCCTGCTGATGCTTCGTATCTTTCGCAGATAACCCTTTTTTCAAGGCTATCGCCGGCCGAGGCGTCTATGATCGCGGAGCGGTTGAAGCTACGTGTCTTTGAAGCGGGGGAGAGGATTTTTGAGCAAGGCGAGCGCGGCGATGCGATGTTTATCATTCGCTCTGGGCGCGTCAAGATTTACAGTCGGGGCGAGGGGGGGAAAGAACTGACGCTGAACGTGTACGAAGAGGGTGACTTTTTTGGCGAGTTTTCGTTGATTGACGGCGAGCCCCGGTCGGCCAGCGCGGCGGCTGTCGAGCGGACCGAAGCGTTGGTCTTGCAACATCAAGACCTGATCTCCCTTTTGGGTGATCACCCGGAGATTGCCATCAGCCTGATGCGGGGTCTGGTGGCCCGGTTGCGCTACACCACGGAATATGCCGAAGACCTCGCCTTTCTCAGCGTCAATGGGCGGGTTGCCAGCAAGCTATTGGAGTTGATGGAGCGTCATGGTGTGCAGAGTGACGAGGGGGTTGCGATTGAGGTGACCGTTACCATCCCGCAGTTGGCCGGGATGGCCGTTGCGCCGCCGGAGATCGTCCAACGCATTTTGGACTTCTACGAGTTGGGCGGGGTCCTGGTTCGTGACGGCGACCGTTTGACGGTGCTTGACCCCGCCACCCTGCGCGAGCGGGTAGAGATGTATCGGCGAAGGCAATTGGCGTGACGGTGAGTGTTTCACGTGAAACATGGGGCTGAGGAGCGGAGAGCCTGGATGTCTGGTGCGAAAATTTGTGACTATGAAGGCAGTCAATACCGGCGCGAGTTTTGGGAGGGGCAGGGACGGGAGTACGAGGACCTGGCCGAGCGCATAGCGATGCGTGCCCTGCTCCCCCCGGCCGGGGATACACTGGTTGAAATTGGGGCCGGCTACGGACGGCTGGCCGGTCTTTACGCGGGCTATCGGCGGGTGGTGCTGCTCGATTACGCCCGCTCGCAGTTGGAAGAGGCACAACGCTACCTGCCGAACCCCGACCGTTTCACCTTCGTCGTCGCCGACGTGTATCGCCTGCCCTTTGTGGACAATTTGTTCGATACCCTGACGATGGTGCGGGTGATGCATCACCTGGCCGACGTGCCCCGCGCGCTGACCGAATTGCAGCGCGTGATTCGGCCAGGCGGGGTGGTCGTCCTGGAACACGCCAGCAAACGTCACCTCAAAGCCGTTGCTCGCTGGTTGTTGCGTCGCCAGCCGTGGAACCCTTTCGATCCTCAGCCGGTCGAGTTTGCGGAGCTCAATTTCGACTTTCACCCGCGCTGGGTGCGCCAGCAGTTGACCGGGGCAGGATTTCAACTGGAGGCGACGCGCACCGTGTCGCATTTCCGCGTCTCCTGGCTCAAACGACTGGTCCCCCCCCGCTGGCTGGCGGCCCTGGACGGATTGGCGCAGCCCACCGGTCGGTGGTGGCAACTCTCCCCCAGCGTCTTTGTGCGCGCTCGTGCTCAAAAGCCCCCCGCTGGGTTGGCCGATGGCTTCTTCTGTTGCCCCCTCTGCCGCAGCTCGGCCCTGTCCCCTCTGGATGCGCGTCTGGTCTGCGATGGCTGTGGCCGGCAATGGCGGACCGACGGCGGCATCTACGATTTCAAAACTCCCCTCTCCTCCCCTTGACTCTCCATAAAAATTGGGGCTTGTCAAATCAACAGAATTATGTTATGATGATTACGTCCACTTCGCCCTGTGGACAGCTTGGTATTTGGTAGTTGAAGAAGGAGGCCCCCGATGACTTTTTGGACTAAAAGGCGGAGCTGGCAGCTCGTCGCCGTAATTTTGATAGTAGCCACGTTGGGCCTGGTCAGCGCGTTGGCGGTTTACGCGGCTTCGACCGATGCTCGTCCTTCGGTGGCACCACTCGCCCAGGCACAGCAAGGTGGGACCCCCTCAGCAACCCTGGCTGCCCCCTCCACCGACTCGCCGGTGAGCCAGGAAGGCGCAGAGCTGGCCGTGTTGCAAGGCACAGAGGAGGCGACCGCCACTGCCACCATCACCCCTACTGTCCCGCCGCCGACCGCGACCCCGACGCCGATCCTTCCCGGCAACGTCATCACCAATGGCGGATTTGAGAATGGGTTCGTGGAGGGGCAGGGCGTTGGCGTCGGCTGGGGCCGATTCGACAATGGGAACGGCAACGCTGGCTGGTACGACGATACCTGGTTTAAGGTGGTGTACGAAGGGGAACACGCTCAATTGCTGGAGCTCAGGGATAATCCGGAGCCAGATCGCTACGTGGGCATCTTCCAAACGGTGACGGTGGTGCCAGACGCCGAGTACGTTCTCACCCTGCACGGCCTGGTCCGCTCCGACGAGGGCTCGGTAGAGGCGTCGAATTATGGCTATCGCATGCAATACGGCATCGACCTGAAGGGGGGCACCGACTGGCAGTCTTCGGACGTCACGTGGGTCGAGCTTCCGTGGGATGAGCAGCCCCGCCAGGACCCCACCGGACAGAATGTGTATCGCATGGAATCGTACACCACGACCGTGAAGACCGAGGGCGATAAGCTGACCCTTTTCATCCGAGGTTGGAAGAAGTGGCCCGGCATCACCGAGGGGAACTACGACATTGACGGGGTGAGCCTGGTCGGGCCGCGTCCGCTGGAAGAAGGTGGCGCCCAGCCGACCGCAACCCCCGTTCCGCCGGGGATGCCGGAAACCGGTGATGCGTTCGCATTTCTTGAGAACCCGGTGCTGGTGGTAGCCAGTGCTGCGTTGCTGGTTGTCCTGGCCGGGGGTGCCGTTTTGGGGCTCTCTCGCCGACGGCCATAGCGCGGCATCGGGGGCAGTGAAAAGAGCGACGTGTGTTGAAGTCACCCTGGCGAAGGCCCCGAGCCTTCGCCAGGTTTTTTTATCCCCTGCTCAGCCAGCGGCGCAGGATGGCTCGTGCCAACAACGGACGCAACTCGTGCCATGCGTTGCCGGTTGCCGTTTGCTCCTGTTCGCTGGCGGGTTTGTGACCGTACCGTTCGCGGGTGTAGACCTCGACGATGTGGCGCGCCGGCCCTTCGCCCTCAGGCACCACCTGGCCCAGTGCCGAAGCGTGCTCGTAGGGTGTTTGCGATAGACTCGTGCTGGCGCCGGCCCAACCGGCCCATCGCAGCATGTCGGTGTAGATCGATTCCACCTGGGCCATCCGATACGCCCTTCGACTCCGCACCAACCAACCGGCGCCACCTGCAATTGCCAGCAACGTCAGTCCGCCCCAAATCCAGGAGGCAGGCTTGTTCAGATTCAGGCTCTCCCACAGGGTGGTGGGCCCTGCCCTCTCCTCCGGGGACAAAGCTTCACCTGGCAGATCTTCCGGCTGCTCCCGTTGATTGTCTCGGTCGGGGGTGTCGTTGTCGCTTATGGCCGAGTCGTCCTCCGGCGGATCGATTGGGCGGACGATGGCCGGTTGAGCGGCCGTCGGTTCAAATTCGATCCACCCGT
>JAJRXB010000302.1 GCA_024276515.1 Chloroflexota bacterium | reverse complement strand
GTCCAGTCACCTCAAGACCACTCAACGCCTGTTGACAAGGACGCGTATTGATGATATAGTGGTCTCGTAGAACCAGTCGGGGGGACACGGGGGAAATGCTCCCACACCTATCTTTTGGAAGGAAGGGGAAACCGAAAATGCAAACAAGAACGTATCGATCACGCCATCTATTTAAGGGAGGTGTGTAATGAAAGGACAACGGATACTCAGCGGTGCATTGGTTCTGGGCCTGCTGCTGGCCCTGGCCGTGGGACTGACCCAGGCCCAGGGGCCGGAAGGGGGAGAGGTTGGAGCGGAAGGAGAAGTCGGCGCGGCGGCCGTGTCCAGCATCGTTCCCATCCAGGGACGGCTGACCGATGCCAGCGGCAACCCGCTCGACGGCAGTTACAGCGTCAGGGCTCGCATTTACGACGCAATCACCGGCGGCACGACGCTTTGCGATGACACGGACACCGTGACGGTGGACAACGGGTTGTTCAACATGAACATGAACTTCTGCTCGGCTTCGGACATTGACGGCAAGCAACTCTACCTGGGCGTCAAGGTGGGCAGCGACGCCGAGATGAGCCCTCGCCAGGCCATCTACCCCGTCCCTTATGCCTGGAGCCTGCGGCCGGGGGCGCTCATCAGCGACACCCGTGACGGCATCCTGACTGTGCGCTCGACCGCTACAGGGGATGCCGATGCCCTGTTCGCCTACGCCGGGGATACGGGGGAGGCAGTGTCGGCTTTTTCCCCCAATGGTGTTGCCATGGCTGCATTCAGTGACAACTACTTGGGTGTGCAGTCGTATACCTACGACCCAGCCAACGATCACCCGGCCGTTTTCGGCTGCGCGGCCGCCAGCGCCGGCACTTGCGATCCGTATCGGGATGACAACGGCGCCGGCGTGATGGGCTACAGCCAGTACGACTTTGGCGGCTACTTTGTGAGTGGATCGTCCGCTGACGGCGGAGTCTATGCCGAGTCAGATGGAGCAGTCAGACCTGCTGTGTGGGCAGAGAACGTAGGCAGCGGATTTGCCCTTTACGGAAAGAACTCTTCTACCGGCAGCGGGAATGCCACCCTTTACCTGGTACAGGGCAACTCTGGAGGAGACTTTGTCGTCGGCGCCAGCAGTTACCTGGGCGCCCGCTACTGGCGCGTGGACCGCACCGGCAAGGGTTTCTTCAACGGTGGCACCCAGAGCAGCGGGGCGGACTTTGCCGAGCAAATGGCGGTGGAGATGGGAGAAGCAGGCCACGAACCTGGCGACGTGCTGGTCATCAGCACTGGCGCCGACCGCATGGTGGAACTCTCCGCCGAGCCGTTTGCCACGGCCGTCATCGGCGTCTACTCCACCGCGCCGGCTGTTCTGGCCGGCGCGCCGGATACCGACGATCCGTTGGAGGGCATCCCCGTCGCCATCACCGGCATCGTGCCTTGCAAAGTCTCAACCGAGAACGGGCCTATCCATCGCGGTGACCTGCTGGTCACCTCGTCCACACCCGGCCACGCTATGCGCGCCGGCACCAACCCGCCCAAGGGCACCGTCCTGGGCAAGGCGCTGGGTGAGTTGGAAGAGGGCGTAGGCGTCATCTCCGTGCTGGTCACGCTGCAATAGGAGGGCTGCAATGAGCAAGCGAATGCTGATCGTGATCGCGGGGGCTGTCCTCTGCGTGCTCGTGCTGGCCGGCAGCGCGCTGGCCATGGCATCTGACAACTACCGGATGGACTGGTACGAGTTGCTGACCGGCGGCGGTGGGGGAGCGGCCGATTCCACCAACTACGCCGTCAACTTCACCGTTGGCCAGTCGGCCATCGGCGCGTCCACCAGCACCAACTACGGGGGCTGCCTGGGCTATTGGTGTGGCGAGTTCGAGTACC
>JAJRXB010000301.1 GCA_024276515.1 Chloroflexota bacterium | reverse complement strand
TTCGCCGCCGGGGCCGGGAACCCCCACCTGCAGGGTGTACAGCCCGTCGGACAGGCCTGGCGACGGAGACAGGGCGCATATGCTCTCCACCACCCAACCGGGGGTTTCCGCCGCCGCCTCGAAGCCGGGGGCGGGGGCGCAGGCAGTCCACTCGGTGCCGGCGTCGGCCCGGAGACGGACGTGCGGCGGGGCGGCCCGATCCGCGCCGGCGTTCTCCCAGATCAGGCGGACCGTGGCCTTTCCGTCGCCGCTCGACTCCCAGCGAAGTCCCAAAAAGGTCACGCCCTCCACCGTTTGCAGGCCGGGGCCGGCGGGGTGGGTGATGGGGTTGCGGTAGACCCAGGCGTAGTCAATGCCGTTCAGGGTGACGACCTTTTCCGGGGGTACGTGTTCCCGAAAGTAACGGATCACGCCGGGGCTGGGGTCTTGCATCCGTTGCACCTGCTGAACGTAAAAGACGATGTAATCCGCCCGCAGCCAGTCGCCGCCGGCGTCCAGGTTGATGGCCTTCCCCTGGAATCCGAGCAGATACTTGTAGAAACGGGCGGCGACGGTCAACCGGTCGGGATCGGGCAGGGTGTTGAGGTAGGCCGCCACCCGATCCATACCCTCCCCCCAGCCGACGCGGACCGTCCGCACCGCCGTGGAGCCGCCGCCCACCAGGGGGTTGAAATAGGGGTAGTAGTAGGGGTGATAGGGAATCGCCGTGACGAGTTGCGCCGCCAGCAACGCGATGCCCGCCACCGCCGCCGACACGCCGGACAGGCTCGCGCCACGCACGCGCCGCCAGAGGGCGTCGCCTGTGCCCAGCAGGCCCATGGCTGCCAGCAGGTCGAGGGGGGGGAAGACGGCCATCAAAAAGCGATCCTGTTTGTGGCTGCCCAGCGTCATCCCGGCGGTGTAAAGCAACACGTACAGCAGCAGCGCCCATCTCCCATCCCGGTCCAGCCAGGGACGCCAGCCTCCCCGCCACCGGGTCCGGCACCCGGCCAGCACGAGCCCTGCCAGCAGTCCCGCCAGCATCAACGGGGTGGCCCGGAGGATGAAAACGACCGGGTAAAACAGGGGGCCTGGGTCCTCGTCCACCAGCGTCCGCCCCATAAAGAACAGGTTGACCCCTTCCTCGCCCACCTTGCGGACGACGTATTTGAGCATCAGCCGAAAGGTGGGGCCGGGGACCGTCCAGACCGCAGGCCAGAGGAGGGCGAAGGTGAAGGTGGCCAGCAGTCCCCACACCAGCATGGTGCGGAGCCAGGGACGCACCGCCGCCCGCCAGCGGGGAGCATCCCGCAGATGCCACACCAGGCTGATGACGCCGAACATAGGCATCAGCACCACGGCCTGAGATTTGGTGAGCATCGCCAGGCCGCCGAACACCCCCGAAAGCAGCAGGTGGCGACGACCTTCGCCGCGCAGCCAGCCCACCAGGCCCAGCAGGGCCAGCGTCATCAGGCCCGTCACCAGGGCCTCGGCCCGGTTCACGCGGCTGTCGCTCAGGTAGAACGGGTCCAGGCTGATGAGCACCGCCGCCACCAGCGCCACCCGACTCCCGAACAGGCGGCGGGCGTACAGGAAGCCGGCCACCACCAGCAACGTGTTGGTCAGGGCGATGGGGAATCGCTGCCACGCCAGGTTGGAGATTCGCCCCCACTGGTGCACCAACAGATAGACGCCCTCGTCTCCAATCCAGCCCCCTTGCACCAGGGACCGGTAGGCCGACGCCGCCAGCAGCCAGAGCGTCTCCAGCCAGACGGGGAAGATGCCGGGGTAGCCGTCGCCCACGAGCGTGCCGGGCAGGTCGCCGGCCAGCAGCGCCTGGAAGAAGTCCACCGCCCACGCCCACCGGTCCTCTTCGTCCACCGCCCGGAACATCCCCAGAGACGTGAGCCGCACCGAAGCGGCCAGCAAAAAGACGAACGTGATCTCCAGTTGAGACCTGTGTTTTCGCCACAATTTTTTCATCGCACAACGTGGGAATCAACGGTGATGGGCCGACAGCGACCGGAAAGCGATGCTGACCAGAGCTGTTCTGCGACCTTCGCAAGGCGTGAATAGATAGTTACTGCTATTGCAACCCCACTTCCACTTTTGCCAGGGTCACCGCGTCGCCGCCCCCTTGCACGGGCAGCCGCTCGCCGGTCTCCGGCCGGTAGAGCGCCACCAGCAGGCGATACTCGCCCGGCGGCGCGTCGGTGGCGACGGTGAAGCGGTAGGTGTCGGCCAGCACCTCGCCGGGACTCCAGGTGCTGGTGGGGGCGGCCCCGTCCAGGGGCGGGGCGTCCCGCTGACCGTGGACTCGCCCGTCCGGCCCCACGAGTTGCACGGTGACGGTGTAGTCGGCGTCCACGGGGGCCAGCGCCCGCCAGATGAGGGTGACGGCTACTTCGTCGCCAGGGTGGAGGGTAGGGGTCAGGGGTTGGGGATTGGGGATTGCCTGCCCTGGCGGGTAGGCCAGGGGGGATTGGGGATTGCCTGCCCTGGCGGGTAGGCCAGGGAAGCCCACCAACTCGATGGCATCGCCGAAGGTGGCGCCGACGGCCACGTCCATGGGGGGGACGCTGAACGAGCGAATGCGTCCCTCCACTTCCACCGGCCCCAGGGGCGCCTGGTCCACGGAGCGACCTGTGCCGTCTAACAGGGTCAGCGCCAGGTCGAAGTCGCCGCCGGGGGTGCGCAGGGTGGGGGTCACTGTCACCAGGCTCCGCACCGTCTCCCCGGCCCCCCAGCGCGAGGTGGGGTAGAAGCTCACCAACGGCCCCGCGTCCCAGACCCAACGAGTCTGGCCGTCGCCGTCCAACAGCGAGAGGCGGGCACGGTAGTCGGTGGTCGGGTCGGCTGTGGCCTGCCAGTAGACCTCCGCCGTCCACGGGCGGTCGGGGGTGAGGGGCGCGTCGGGGAAGATGGTCCCCAGCAGCCGCAGTTCTGTGGATTGGAGATTGGGGGTGGGAGATTGGAGGCGGGGCAAGTCCGACAGAGTCACGGGGCGGGCCGAGGGCTTCACCTGCACCCGGTCCTCGCCGGGGGGCAGGTCGAAGGTGAGCTCCCCTTCGGGGATGGCCGGCGCCTGGGTGTAAAAACCGAGTTGCAGGCGATACTCGCCGGGCGGCGTGCCGGGGGGCACGGGCAACGCTCCCGCCTCGGTGATGATCTGACCCTGTCGCCAGGCCGCGGGGTCGCCGTTTTCGCCCAAGACGGGTTGGCTGTCCCCTTCGGCCCAGATTCGGCCATCGGGGCCGACGAGGCGGAAGAAGAAGCGCTCCTCCGGCGACTTGCCCAGATACTCCCAGTAGAGCCGGAAGGAGAGGGCCTCCCCGGCCGCCACCGCCGGCCGATCCGGGTCGGGGGCGTCGGGCCAGTCCCAGCCCAGCAGGGCGGCGATGCCCCGGTAGAGTCGCCGATTCTCGTCCACCCGGTCCTCCACGTAATGGCGGATGCCCGGTCCCGGGTAAATCACCACGTATGCCACCCCCTTCAGGGAGATGATGGCCTCCGGCCGGTAGCGTGTCTCGAAATAGCGAAACAGCTCATCATCGGGAAAATGCCGCTGCAATTGATTGACATAAAATATCACGTAGTCACCGGCCATCGCCTTGCCCTTTTCTTTGGAATAGCTGATGGCCTCCCCTTTGAAGAAGGGGGCGAAGGTGGATTGATACCAGCTCGACACCCGTAACGTCTCCGCGTTGGGCTTTTGGTTGAGGTAGTCGGCGGCCAGGTCCATCCCTTCGCCCCAGCCGATGGTCACCATCCGCTCCGCGCCTCGGATGCCGCCCAGCAGCGGGTTGTAATAGGTGAAGTAATAGGGGTAGTTGGTGACGACCAGGAAGCCCTGGAAGAGCAATATGGCGAGAATAGAGATTAGAGACCGGAGATTGCGTGTTGCGAAGTGCCCGTAGGGTGCGTGTTGCGTGTTGCGTATTTGCCGGTTTGCAGACCCGCACCTGCGGTGGGGCAGGTGTTTGCAGATTTGCAAATTGGAGATTCGAACCAGCCCGACGGCGGCCACGATGCTCAGGGCCGGGTAGATGGGCAGGATGTAGCGATCCTGTTTCTTCTCGCCCAGGGTCATAAAGGCGACGAAGAGGAGGGCGAACAGGAGCAAGGCAGCGGATGGGAAGCGGATAAGCGGATAGGGGAGTCCCTTCCGTGAGAAATCCGTGCAATCCGTGCTCTCAGTGCAATCCGTGGAGTCCGTGTCGGCGCAATCCGTGCTCTCCGTGCAATCCGTGGAGTCCGTGTCGGCCCTGTCCGTGCTCTCCGTGCAATCCGTGGAGTCCGTGTCGGCGCAATCCGTGGAGTCCGCCCGCCCTGGCTCCGCCCGGCGGGCCAGGGTGTCCGCCCATCCGTGTAAT
>JAJRXB010000300.1 GCA_024276515.1 Chloroflexota bacterium | reverse complement strand
GTTGAGGTGACGAACTGGAGTGCAGAATTCATTCTGCCAAAAAGCGGAATGAATTCCGCATTCCAACTGAAATGAAACCACACCCATTACAAAGGTCAATCAGATCTCGGCTTTTTGCAATTATAGAGGTCTCTCGGAAAGTCCGCCAAACGGGGTCGACGCTTCGGCATCACCCTGCGGGCACTTCGCTGGGGATGCTTCGCTTCTCGCCACACCAGCGGAGTGAGCATCCCCAGATGCGAACGGCACTTTCCGAGAGAGCTTCACAACCAAAGGAGGTTGTCATAGATGCCAGCCATCGAAATCCCCAAAGAGAAGTGGAGCGGAAGAGTCCGCGAAATCACCCTGGGTGCGACCGCCGCCGACGGCGGCACTCGCGCCAAAACCGTCACCGTGGGGGGGGAGACCACACTCCCATTTCTCCATTTTGAAGGGGAGATCCCTCACCCGCCGGCCATTGCCATCGAGGTGCAAGACCGCAAGCCCACCGGTTGGTCCCCCGTGCTGCTGGACGCCTGGGGCGATGCGACCGAAGACGTGGCTGCCTGGGCCAAAGCGGCCGAAGAGGCCGGCGCCGACGTCGTCTTGCTCCAGTTTGGCGCGCACGACGATTTGACCCCAGAGTACGCCCGCCAGACCCTCCGTCGGGTGCTCGGCGCTACAGGGTTGCCCCTCATCGTTTTTGGGCCGGGCCAGGCCGAGCTGGACAACGAGATCCTGGTCGCCGTGGCCGAGGAGGGCAAGGGTGAGAACCTGGTGTTGGGCGTGTGTGAGGACAAGAACTACCGCACCATCGTCGCCGCTGCGCTGGCCCACGGGCACATGGTGGATGCCCGCACTGCGATGGACGTGAACCTGGCCAAACAACTCAACATCCTCATCAGCGATATGGGGTTGCCGCTGGAACGCATCGTGATGGACCCCACCACCGGCGCTCTGGGCTATGGCATAGAATATGGCTATAGCGTGATGGAGCGTTTGCGGTTGGCGGCCCTGCAGGGGGATAGTATGACCCAATTGCCGATGCTCGTTACCCCCGGCGAGGAGGCGTGGCGCACCAAAGAGGCCCGGGCGGGCGAGGGTGTTCCCGAAGCCTGGGGCGATTGGGCCGAACGGGCCATCAATTGGGAAGTGCTCACCGCCAGCACCCTCATCGAATCGGGCGCCGACATCGTGGTGTTGCGTCACCCCGAGTCGCTCAATCGAGTGCGAGAGATGATCAACGCGCTGATGAGCAAGGAGTGATGCGTGAGACGTGAGAGTTACGTGTCACCCCTCCCTGACAGGGAGGGGCCGGGGGAGGGTGGAATCTCGCCCGGAGAGAGATCCCATCCCGGGTGCAGATAGTTTCTCTGGCGTCCCTTCCACTCCCGCCCCAACCCTCCCCCTCGCAGGGGGAGGGGGTGAACGCTTATAAGTAATCAACCACCGGAGGTACACCATGGCTCTTTCTGGCCTTCAAATCTATAAACTTCTCCCTGCCAGCAGCAAAAACCCAGAAGTCAAAAAACACGCCAACTGCAAAGAATGCGGCTTTCCGACCTGCCTGGCCTTTGCCATGAAACTGGCACAGAAGCAGGCCGAATTGTCCCAGTGCCCCTACGTCGAGGAAGAGTCGAAAACTCAACTCGAGGCTTCGGCGGCGCCGCCCATCCGGCTCGTCACCCTTTCGGCCGATGGTCGCAAGCTGGAGGTGGGCAACGAAACGGTGCTCTTCCGCCACGAAAAGACCTTCTACCACCAACCGGGCCTTTTCGTGCGGGTGAAAGATGCCCAACCCGACGCGGCCGAGGTGGCCAAAGCTGTTGGCGAATACTCGGTGGAGTACGTGGGTATGGACCTCACGCTGGACGGGGTCGCCATCGAAGCCGCCGGCGGCGACTTTGCGGCTACCGTTGCGGCTGTCAAAGCGGCCTGCCCCTTCCCCCTTATCCTGATGACCGAAGACCCGGCCACAGCCGAGGCCGGCCTGAAGGCTGCCCAGGGGACCCGGCCTCTGCTCTACGCTGCCACCCCCGACAACTGGGAAGCGATGGCCAAATTGGCTGCCCAATACGAAGTCCCACTGGCCGTGCGCGTTGAGGGCGGCGACCTGACCGCTTTGGCTGCTCTGGCCGAACAGGTGAAAGAGGCCGGCGTCGAAGACATCGTGCTCGACCCCGGCGTGCGCGGCTACAGCAGATCTCTGGCCGTCTTCACCCAGTTGCGACGGCTGGCCCTGAAGAAGAACGAGCGCAAAGTGGGCTATCCTCTCATCGCCTTCGCCGGCGACGACCCCATTCTGGCGGGGCAGCACATTGCCAAATACGCCGGCTTTGTCGTCCTCGACCGCTTCAGCCCGGGCACCGTTTATCCGCTGCTGGTGATGCGGGCCAACATCTTCACCGACCCGCAAAAACCTATCCAGGTGCAGCCCGGCATTTACGAGATCAACAACCCCGGCCCAGGCGATCCGTTGATGGTGACGACCAACTTCTCCATCACCTACTTCGCTGTGGCCAACGAAGTTGAAAGCAGCGGCATGCCCGGCTGGCTTCTGGTCGCCGACGCCGAAGGTATGAGTGTGTTGACCGCCTGGGCGGCCGGCAAATTCGACGCCGAGCGCATTGCCAAGAGCGTGAACTCCACCGGCGTGGCCGAGAAGCTGAGTCACCACCGCCTCATCATCCCCGGTCACGTGGCGGTGTTGATGGGCGAGCTGGAAGAAGAGCTTCCCGGTTGGGAGATCAACGTCGGCCCGCGTGAGGCGGTGGACTTGCCCAACTATCTCAAGATGCAGTGGGGATAGAGGAGGAAGAACATCACCACGCACACCATACGCTTTGAGCCGGTCGGCAAGACTGTGCAGGCTCCCACCGGCGCGCTACTCTCCGAGGTGGCGCGCCAGGCGGGGATCGACCTGAATATGCCTTGCGGAGGGCAAGGGCGCTGCGGACGTTGTGCGGTCATTGTGCAGGATGGAGCGGGCGTGCGCCGTCGCTCCACGCTGCGCCTTACCCCCGACGACCTGGCAGCCGGCTACGCCCTGGCCTGCCAGACCGTGGTCGAAGGGGACGCGGTCGTCGTCATCCCACCCCAGGAGAAGATCGAGCGGCGACTGGTCACCGACAAGACGGCGGCGAAAGTCATCTTGCCCTTCACCTACGACCCGCTCTGGTACCAGTCGGTGCGCCTGGTGCCGCTCGTTCTCGATCCGCCCAGCATGGCCGACCAAACCGACGACTGGTCTCGCCTGAGACGGGTTATGTCTGCCACCCACGACGTGTCGGATTTAACCGCCGACCTCCCCACCCTGCGCCGGCTGGGGACGACACTGCGCGAGCACGACTGGACCGTCACCGGCGTCGTCGAAATGGACACCTGGGATCGCCCCGACGGACCGCCCCGCCTGGTGGACCTTCTGCCCCCCGGTCGCACGGAGCCCCTGTGGGGCATAGCCGTGGACATCGGCACCACCACCGTCAGTCTGTATCTGGTGGACCTGCTGACCGGCGAAGTCTCCACCAAAGCGGCCGAGTACAACGGCCAGATCAAACGGGGCGAGGACGTCATCTCGCGCATCATCTACGCCAGCAAGAACGGGGGCCTGGCCGAGTTGCAATCGTTGGTCGTCGACACCATCAACGAGTTGATCCGGCGCGCGGTGCGCCGGGCCAAAATCGACCCGTCGGAAATCTACAAGATGACCGTCGCCGGCAACAGCACCATGATCCACCTGTTCTTGGGGCTTCCTCCCAACTCGATCCGGCTGGAGCCCTTCGTCACCACCATCAACCACCCGCTCCCTGTGCGGGCTGGCGAACTGGGCATCAACATCCACCCGCAGGCCAACGTAGACTGCCTGCCCGGCGTGGCCAGCTACGTGGGGGCCGACATCTCGGCCGGCGTCGTCGGGTCGCAGATGTGCGAAAGCAACGCCCTGACCCTTTTCCTGGACGTGGGGACGAACGGCGAGATGGTGCTGGGCGACTGCGATTGGCTGATCAGTTGTGCCTGCTCGGCCGGTCCGGCCTTTGAAGGGGCCGGCGTGCGGGATGGTATGCGCGCCACGGTCGGCGCTATCGAGGAGGTGTGGGTCAACAGCGAAACGTACGAACCAACCTACCGGGTGATCCCCAACCCCAGGCTCGAAGCCCGGGGCCAGCCGACGCCGCCGCGCGGCATCTGTGGGTCGGGGCTTATCTCGTTGCTCTCGGAAATATTCATCACCGGCGTGATAGACAAGGCCGGCAACCTGAACTTCGATCTGGGATCACCCCGCGTTCGCCAGGGAGAGCGCGGCCTGGAGTACGTCGTCGCCTGGGGAGATGAGACCGAACACGGGCGCGACATCGTCATCACCGAGGTGGACATCGACAACCTGATCCGGGCCAAAGGGGCCATTTATGCTGGCTTCACCGTGCTGGCACAGAGCGTGGGCATTGACCTGGCCATGGTCGAGCGGGTGCTCATCGGCGGCTCCTTTGGTCAATACATCAACGTCGAAAAAGCGATCCAGATTGGGCTGCTGCCCGATCTGCCCTGGGAGAAGTTCCATTTCCTGGGCAACACGGCCTTGCAAGGAGCGTTGCTGGCGCTGCTCAACCGGGAATATCGTCACCGGGTAACCGAAACTGCCCAGAAGATGACCTACCTGGAACTCTCGGCCGACAACACCTTTTACGAAGCTTTCACCTCGGCCCTCTTTTTGCCCCACACCGACCTGGCTCAATTTCCCTCGGTGGCCGAGGTGCTGGGCGTGAGAAACGAAACATAAGGAGGACGAAGCATGTATATCATCGGAGAAAACATCCACATCATCTCGCGGTCGGTCAAAGATGCCATTGCTGAGCGCGACATCCGGTTCTTCCAGGAACTGGCGGTAAAGCAAGTTGAAGCGGGCGCCGATGCCCTGGACCTGAATATCGGCCCTCAAAAGAAGGCGGGGCACGAAATTATGCCCTGGCTGGTGAAAGGGATTCAGGAGGTCGTGGACGTGCCCCTCTCCCTCGACACCACCAACCTGGCGGCCATCGAAGAGGGGCTCAAAGTAGCCAAAAACCAGTGCATTATCAATTCCACCTCGGCCGAGGAGGAGCGACTGAGGGTGGTCCCTCCTCTGGCAAAAAAATATAACGCCAAGCTCATTGCCCTGACTATGGGCAAAGGGGGTATTCCGGTCAGCGCCGAGGAGCGGGTGAACATCGCCCTGGAAAAACTCATCCCCCGCGCGGTGGAGCTGGACATCCCCATGGAAGACCTGCTCATAGACCCGCTGGTGCTGACGGTGAGCGGGTGTCAGGAATACTGCCCCGAGTGTGTGGAGGCGGTGCGCATCCTTAAAGTCGCCGGTGATCCGCCGCCAATGACCAACGTCGGCCTGAGCAACGTGTCGAATGCAGTGCCCCGCGAGATGCGACCTCTTATCAATCGCACCTACGGTGTGATGCTGATGGCCGCCGGCGTGGACTATATGATCGCCGATCCGTTGGACGAAAAGTTGAAAGAGTTCATTCGCATTGTCAACGAGCGGGACGACAGCACCGGCGTCGGCAAACTGGTCGTTACCCTGTACGACAAGACGGCCGCGATGGAGAAGCTCACCGCCGACGACGTGGATATGAGCGACCCCGAACAAGTGGACATCTTCAAGACGGTGCAAATTCTTTACAACGACGTCATTTACACCGACTCGTATCTGCGGGTGTAAATAGCGGTCAGCGGTCGACAGTCGGTAGAGACAGCAGATGGCAGTCAGATTCCCTGACTGCCGACATCTGCTTCTGGTTACTGACCCAGGAGGCCAACGATGCTCAAAGAAGAGAAGGCCATCAACGTCGATGAACTGCTGGCCAGGGCCCAAAAGCCTTCGGCCGACGCGATGAAGTGGCATCCCTTTTACCGGGGCAAAATTGAGACCGCCCTCAAGTGCATGGTGCGTGATTTCAGCGACTTTGCCATCT
>JAJRXB010000299.1 GCA_024276515.1 Chloroflexota bacterium | reverse complement strand
CCGGCGCTCCCTGGCAACAGGCAACAGTCGCCCGCCGAAGCTGTTGAGCAGCACGGCGCTGACACTGGCCACCATCGCCGCCATCGCCCACACCGGCGGCATCAGCCCGGTGACGGCCAGCGGCACGCCAACCCCATTGAAGCTGAAGGCCAGAATCAGATTCTGCACGGTTTTGCGGTAGCTGCGGCGACCGATGTGGTAGGCGTCGGCCACGGCGGCCAATCGCTCGCCCACCAGCACCACATCGGCGGATTCGATGGCGATGTCTGTGCCGGCGCCGATGGCGACCCCCACGTCGGCCTGCATCAGGGCCGGGGCGTCGTTGATGCCGTCGCCGACCATCGCCACCCGCGCCCCATCGCGCTGCAACTGCCGAATCACCTCCGCCTTCTCACCGGGCAGCACTTAGGCCAGCACCCGGTCGATGCCCACCTGGGCGGCGACTGCCTGAGCCGTGGCCCGGTTGTCGCCGGTGAGCATCACCGGTTCCAGCCCGGCCGCCCGCAGCCGACGCACCGCCTCGGCCGCGTCGGCCTTGGGTGCGTCGGCGATGGCCAGGAGACCCAGGAGGACGACGGACCGCCGTCCCCCGTCCGCCGTCTCTGCCCCTACAACGACAACCGTCTTGCCTTCGTGCTGGAGGTGCTCCAGGTCGGCGGCCAGGGAGTCGAGGTCCAGGCCCAGTTCGGTCAACCAGGTGGGACTGCCCACCAGCAGGCGACGTCCTTCCACCTCGGCCCGCACCCCGCGACCGGGCAATGCCTGGAAATCCCTGGCGATGGGAATGTCGAGTCCCCGGTCCAGAGCGGCCAGGACGACGGCCCGGGCCAGCGGGTGTTCGCTCACCTGCTCCGCCCCCGCCGCCAATCGCAACAACTCTTGCCGGGGACTCTCTCCGTTCTCTGATCTCCGGTCTCCAATCCCTAGCCTCCAGTCTCCAACCACCACGTCCGTCACCACCGGCCGGCCCACGGTCAGCGTGCCCGTTTTGTCCAGCACCACTTTGGTGACATCCTTGAACACCTGGAAGGCTTCGCCGGAGCGCATCAAGATGCCCCGTTGGGCCGCCTCGCCGCTGCCCCGGATCATCGCCAGCGGGGTGGCCATGCCCAGGGCGCAGGGATAGCCCATCACCAAAACGGCCAGCATGGCGAACACCGCCCGCGTCCAGTTCGGTTGACCGGTCAGCAGCCAGGCCCCGACCGTCCAGAGGAGCAGTGCCGCCCCGGCGAAGACCAGCACGCCGGGCAGATAGTAGCGCAGCACCAGGTCGGCCAGGGCCAACACGCCCGGCTTCATGGCCCGCGCCTCTTCCAGGTGACGGGCTACCTGGGCCAGGAAGCTCTCCTCGCCCACTTTCGTCACTTCCACCAGCAGCGTCCCCGTCTGGTTGACCGAACCGCCGATGACCGGGTCGCCCGGCTCCTTCTCCACCGGCATCGGCTCGCCCGTCACCAGGCTCTCGTCCACCGACGAGTGGCCGTCTGCCACCTGCCCGTCCACCGGCAGGCTCTCGCCGGGGCGGACGCGCACCCGGTCGCCGGGCTGTATCTCCTCGATGGGGACCTCCGCCTCCCGGCCCCGGTCGTCCAGCCGGCGGGCGGTGGCCGGTTGCAAGGCCAGTAACCTGCGCACCGCCTCCGAGGCCCGCGTCCGCACCAGCAGCGAGGCCCAGCCCGACAGCAGGTGATAGGTAGTGACGAAGGTGGCCACGGCGAAGAAGTCGGAGGCGGGGAAGCGGTCGGGCCAAATCAGACCCAGCCCACCCCCGACCAGTCCGGCAAAGGCCCCGAACTCCAGCAGCACGTGCTGGTTGAGGATGCCCCGTCGCAATGATTGGACGGCCATCAACAGGATGTGACGGCCCGCGCCGAAGACGGTCAGCAAGGCCAGGGCGATCATCACCGCTCGACTCCAGGGCAGGGGGTGGCCCAGCCAGCGGGCCAGCATCAGAACGAGGGAGAGGCCGGTGAAAAAGACGGCCCACAGCAACAGGGTGCGGGCGCGGCGCAGCTCCGCTTGTTGTTCCTCGAAGGCGCGCACCTTGTCCGGGTCGCGGACGGTGTAGCCCAGGCGGCGCAGCGTTTCGCGCAGATCGGCGGGGGTGCGGATGGCCGGGTCGTATTCGATCAGAGCCTCTTCGTGCGACAGGCTGACGTGGACGGCCCGGACGCCGTCCATCCGCTGATACGCCTGGCGGATGGTTTCGGTGCAAAAGGAGCAGCTCATGCCGCCGATTTTCACTTGCAGCTTGCTGACCGTCATCTTCTCACTCCAGAATCTCCATCCCTTTTTCCACGCTATCAGGAGCTCTTGAGCACGATGGCCAGCGCCTTTTTGAGACCATCCAGGGCGTCCGCCCCTTCCTCGGTGCCCACGCACTCGGTGACGCAGGTCTCGATGTGCCCCTCCAGCAGCTTGATGATGACCTGGTTCATCGCCGCTTTGACGGCCGCCATCTGAATCAGCAAACTGTCGCAGTCCTGGTGTTCGGCCAGCATGCGCCGCACCGAGCGCACGTGCCCCTCGATGCGGGCCAGCCGGGCGTCCAGGTTCTTCTCCATCTCCGGCGTCAGGTAGACTTTGATTTCCGTTACCGCCGGTCCCCGGACTACCAATCTCGTCGGTTCGGGCATCGGTCTTCTCCTTTCTGGCTGATCGCCATCTGCGCCCGCCCGCGAATGGGGATTCGCGGGCTACGGTTTTGCCGGAATCCCCCATCGTAGCGCCGGCGCCCGTCCTCAT
>JAJRXB010000298.1 GCA_024276515.1 Chloroflexota bacterium | reverse complement strand
GCCATCCGTGAGTGGAAAGGGTGGACACTGGCCCAAATGGCGGAGCAAATTGGGCTGGAAGGCGCTTCGGCCCGCAGCCGTATCCACGAGTGGGAGAACGGCGTGCGCACGCCAGACCTGATCAGCGTACAGCGGTATGCCCGGCTGGCTGGCGTGGCGGTGGAGGTGTTGATTGACGACGACCTGGCGTTGGGGACGTTGTTGGAGGAATAGGTCATGGAACTTCCACAAGAGTTGACCGAGCAATTCGCCCGTGGCAATGGGGTGATCTTCGTCGGCGCGGGGTTGTCGCAGGGGGCTGGGCTGCCGGGGTGGAGCGAGTTGCTCGGCTCACTGGCCGAGCGCATCGGCGTGCCAACGAACACTGACCCGCTCAAGATCGCCCAGTACTACGATGTCAAGCGCGGGCGGCAGGCACTGATCAGCCACGTCATCGAGCAGACGGACACCACTGGCAAAGGGCCGACCGACAACCACCGCCGGTTGGCCCGGCTGGGCGTCCGCACCTGGGTGACGACCAACTACGACGACCTGATCGAGCAGACGTTACGTGAGGCTGGCGAGCGGTTCACCAAGGTCGTGCGCGACCAGGACCTGCCCTACACCAGCGCCGACGCGGTGACGGTGGTCAAGCTGCATGGCGAGCGGGGGCAGCCGGACACCATCGTCGTCACCCAGCAGGATTACGACATCTACTTCCGTCGCTTCCCCAGGGTCAAGGACAAGCTCGCCGGGCTGCTGCTGGAAAAGACCTTCCTCTTCGTCGGCTACAGCATCAGCGACCCCGACTTCAACCAGATTCAGGCCGAGATCGCGTTTGACCTGCAACAGCACCAGCGCATGGCCTACGCTGTGCTTTTCGACGCCGACGATTTCACCCTCTCCGACCTGCGCTCGCGGAACGTCCACGTTCTCAACATCCCGACGGGCGGGCAGGCGAACTACTCAGAACGGCTGGGCGGATTGCTGGATGGCTTGATCCGTCAGGTTGACCAGGCTCGCCAGCGAAGGGCGCAGGCGGCGCGCCCGGCTGTCGTCGCCCCGGTGCCGCCCGAAGCGGAGGACGTGCGCGGGCTACTGGAGGCGATGGGCTACCGCATCACCGATACCCAGGCAGTGGGCACCGACCTCTACTTCCTGTGCGACGCCAAGTGGGGGGCGGAGATCCGCCAGGAGGTGGTGCACTTTGTAGGTGGAAAATCAACGGCCGGTGACATTGCCGCCCTCAACGACGCCGTGGTCAGCCACAACGCGGCGCGGGGCATCCTGCTGACCCGCCAGCCGCTCCCCGTCGCCCTGTGCGACTTGGCGTGCCAGCGCGAGCGCATCCAGTGCTACACTCTGGACGAATTCACCGACCGCTTGGCCGACTTCCGGCCTTACCTGGAACGGCTCGTCCAAGAGTACGAGGCCGGCGAAATCCCCCAGTTCTACGTGCCGCTGGCCGTGGAAAGTGAGGCGGGCGAAGGGAAGGCTCCCCAAGTCTTCAAGCCGTTGACATCCTTCGTGAATGACTGGCTGACCGAGCCAGGAGGCAACCACCTCTCCATCCTGGGCGATTTCGGCAGTGGCAAGACCTGGTTCTGCCAGCGATATGCCTATCTGGCGGCCAAACGCCACCTGGCCGACCCGGCCTGCAACCGCATTCCCATTCTGATCACCTTGCGCGATTATTCCAGAGCTTACGATGTGGAACAGCTCATCACCGACGCCATTGCCAATCGCTACAAGGTGGGATTGGCCGCTGGTTACAAAACCTTTGCCCGGCTCAACGAGGCCGGTCGTCTGTTGCTCATCTTTGATGGCTTTGACGAGATGGAGCGGCGGGTGAGCGACTACCGTACCACGGTGGAGAATTTTTGGGAGCTGGCCAGGGTGGTGTGCCCGGCCAGCAAAGTGCTCCTGACCTGTCGCACAGCATACTTCCGCCACCGGGGCGAGGAAGAAGAGACACTCGCCCCCCGGCGTGGCCGGGTGAGCGTAGTAGCCGACGAGCAGGTGATTGACCTGCGCGGTCGCCAACAGTTCGAGGTGATGTACCTGCTGGACTTTGACGACGAGGATATACGGCTGGCTTTACAAAAGCGATTGCCGGCCGGCTGGGAGCCGGTGTACGACAAAGTCCAGGAGTTGTCCAACCTGCGCGACTTGGCCAGCCGGCCGGTGCTGTTGGACATGATCGTGAAGACTTTGCCCCAAATCGAGGACCCCGACCAGATCAACCAGGCCACCCTGTACGAAGCCTACGTGGACGCACTGTTAAAGCGGCGCTGGAGCGAGGATACGGACCACATTCCACCTCGGGGCCGTCTCTTCTTCATGCAAGAGTTAGCCTGGGAAATGTACACCACTCAACGCCTCACTATTCCGTTCTCCGAGTTCCCGGAGCGGGTAGCGACACACTTCGGACTGAAAGACGACCCGGAACGGGCTGCTTTCTTCGAGCGGGACGTGCGCACCCAATCCTACCTGGTGCGCGATGACGCCGGGAACTACCGCTTCGCCCACAAGTCCTTAGCAGAATATTTCGTAGCTCTAAGAGTTGTTGACTGCTTGGAGTCCGGACAGTTCGATGTACTTGGGATAACTGGATGGTACGAAACAGAGATCTGGCGTTTCCTCAAGGAGCTACTTCCCAGGGCAAAGATTCAAATCGATAAGCTGGCTCAAGCGATTGTCTCCGAAGTTGATGTGATGAGGCATCGAGACTTGGTAAGAGTGGCCAGCATTCTTCGAAGAGACGAGCTAGCGCCCAGCTTGATTCAGAGTATGGTACGTACACAGCGACACAGTCTAACAAAAGAGCTCATACGTTATGACAACATACTGGGTAGACCATTGAAGGATCTCATCATGGAGGCCTTGGGAAACTTGTCTCCTCAGGTAATCCCAGAGATAGATAAGGGCGTACAGGAATGCGTTGAGAAGGCCAATAAAGGACGAACTGGTGCTTGGCAGGCTAAGAGAGCGCTTGAAAAAGCCCGGAGGAGTATCCTCAACCGACAAACCATAGAGTTGGGCCAGGATGCTCAATAATCTGCTTAGTTCGTTGAGGAGGGAGTTCGAATGCTTTACCAGCCCGATGATCGTACCAAACAAGCCCGGCAGCTCTACGAGAGCGGAGACTTTGAAGCCGCCGGTAGACTGTATCACGAACTGTGGGACGGACGGGGCGACGCCTTCTCCGGGGGGCGCTACGCCCTCTGTCTGCGCAAGTGCGGCTATCCCAAGCACGCACTGCGCGTGGCACGCCAAGTGATCGGAAAACATCCTGACGACATCTACGTCCGCCGCGAAGTGGTCTGGGCTTTATACGATGCCGAATTC
>JAJRXB010000297.1 GCA_024276515.1 Chloroflexota bacterium | reverse complement strand
CCGCCAGCGTCGCCCCCCCTTTCGCCCCCCCCGCGAGCGTCGCCCCCCCTTTCGTCCCCCCCCGCGAGCGTCGCCCCCCCTTTCGTCCCCCCCGCTTGCGGGGGGGATAGAGGGGGGGGGGAACCGCCAAGCGGGGGGGATTGAGAGGGGGAACCGCCAAGCGGGGGGGATTGAGAGGGGGAACCGCCAAACAGGGGGGAAGAGGCGTCCAGCCCGGCCTCGGCCAGCAGTTGCGCCACCGGTTCCAGGTAGGCCACCTGGGCCCCGTGGGCCACCACGTGGTAGAGAGCCAGCAGGGTGTGGGTCTTGCCCCCGCCAAAGACGGTGGCCATCTGGGTGATGGCCACGCCGTCGTCCCGGCCGGCCAGTCGGCGCAGGACGCCCGTGAGCGTAGACCGCAGGCCGCGTGTCAGGAAAGTACGCTGGAAAAAGGTGTCGGGGTCTTTGTATTCGGGTACGGCATCGCCTTCCACCACCTGGGCCAGGTCCACGGCAAAGACTTTCGGATCGAACCGCCCTTCGCGGATGTCGCGGTGGGGCATGGCCGTGTGCCACCAGGGGCGCAGCTCATCAGGGGCTCGGTCGGGAGACCTTCGCCCAACGGGGGGGGAGGCCGGCAGGCGACCGGTCTCGCGCAGGATGAGTTCGACCTGGTTGACGATGTAGGCGGCCTCGGCGGGATCGGGTTCTTGCCCCTCGTGGACGGCCCGGTTGCGGATGTCCACCAGTGGAGCCAGGGCGTGGACGTCGAGGAAGGTCAGCGTCAGCCCCAGCGTCTTGTGGAGATCCTCTTGCGCCCGGCTGGCCCGGTAGACGCCCACCAGCCGGCCCAGGGTGAGTTTGTTGAGAGGCTGCCCGCCGCCGACTTTCTCCTGGGCTTCGACGAGTTGTTTCTGACGGGCCGGGGGCGATTGACCCAATAGCTCGTTGTAGAGCTCCACCAGCAGATTTTCGAGGGCGCTGGCGGCGGTTTGCACGGCCTGGGTGTGGTGCTTCTGGGCCAACAGGGTTTGGGCTTTTTGCAGGGTTTGGGGATAGTTCATGGGGTGGCACTCCTCGGTTTTTCACCGCAAAGACGCTAAGGGCGCAAAGCTTTCCCCTTTTTGCTCTTTGCGTCTTCGCGGTTCGATGTTTACAGATTATTCACCATACGCTTGATGCCATGTTTCATCAACCTGACATTCCAATTCAGCAAGAAACCAAGCCGACAGTCGCGCAACTTGAGGTAGGTCAGTAGTTGGGCCTGATGAATAGGCAAGAGTTCACTGACGGCTTTGTTCTCGATAATAATAGAGTCTTCGATCAGCATATCAATCCGATAGCCAGCATCGATCTGTTGGCCGTCATACAGCAGTGGCAACAAGACCTCGCACTCTACCCGCAGGCCGCGTTTGCGCAGTTCGTAGGCAAGACATCGCTGGTAGGCCGATTCCAGCAGTCCAGGGCCAAGGGCACGGTGAACTTTGATAGCAGCATCAACGATCTGCCTTGCGACTACCTCAATGTCCATGCTAATTCCTTCTTTTCACCGCAAAGGCGCGAAGGGCGCTAAGGTTTAATTCGTTTTTTTTCTTGGCGTTCTTTGCGTCTTCGCGGTTCGTAATCACAACAACCGCTCCTGCCTCGGCACCTCCGGCAGCACGTCCCGGCCGGCCAAAAAGCCCTCCAGCAGGCGACGCTCGGCGTCTTCGTCGGGCAGGATGTTGATGAGCGTCTGGGCCACCAGGCGCACCTGATCTTCGCGGGCGCGGGCCCCTTCCGCCAGGAAGCGGGCCAGCCCTTCGCGGTCCCCACTCTCCCACAGCGTCGCCGCCCGGTGCAGCACGTCCACCACCGGCGCGGCCATCCCGTCCCGATTGGGTAGCCCCAGCCTCTCCAGCCCGGCCCGGTCCTTCGGCCCCAGCAGGCGCACCGTCTCCCCGCTCTGCTTGAGGATGCCGCGCTGCTCCATCAGGGCCGACACGTCGGCGCCCAGGGCCATGGCCAGCCGCATGGCGTCGTCGAAGGGGACCTTGCCCTGCCCGTAGGCCCAGCGATGGAGGATGTAGTAACGGGTGGGAGCGTCCACCCCGCCCACCTGCGCCGCGCCGCCATTGAGTATGCGGTCCAGGGCATACTCCGACACCATGGCCTGTACCAGGTCCAGTAGCTCGCTCACGCCGACCTCGCTTCCGTCCAGCTTGTAGACCTTGCGGTAGCGGCCAAAGACGGCCACTGCCGGGCCGATGGCGCTGATGAAGAAGTCTGCCCCGCGGATGCCTTGCTTCCAAAAAAAGTCCAGCCGCTCGCGGATGGTGGCCGCCAACTCCTGGCGCACGTCGTCGAAGTAGCCCTCTTGCCCCCCCTCGCTCCCCCCCGCAAGCGGGGGGGAGGGCCGCGCCCGGCAGACGATGAAGATGGACGAAGCCAGGGCCGCGCTGTCGTGCGCCCGCAGGCGACTGGACATTTCGGTGTGCAGCGGCCAGGAGGCGGTGACCACCAGGCCAGCCTCCAACAGGCTGTTGAGCAGCGTCTCCCAGGCAGTGGTGGACTTGTGGGCAAAGACGACGACAAAAATGCCATCGGGTCGAAGAACTCGATGAGCCTCGGCGAAGGCGCGGGTCATCTCCTGCTCGTAGAAGACTTTGGCCGCTGCGTCGTCACTGTGACGGGTTGGCTCCTGGATGATCTCGGCCGACTTGGGCGTGAGTGGCGTGCGGAAGAGGTCAGGGTAAAGGAAACCAATGGAACGCTTGAGCCAGACGTAGAAAAAGTCGCTCAGGTCGGCGTAGGGCACGGCGTCGTAATAAGGCGGGTCGGTGACGACGGCGTCAAAGTGACCGTCGGGATAGGGTAAACGAGTGGCTGTGCCTTGTTGAGCTATGCTCGGTTGGTCGGAGGCATGGGCAGTGTGCTCGATGACCCGGGTTATCCAATCCAGCGCGCCTGCCCAATCACCTGTCGCACCACTGAAGGGATTTACTTCGACGTAGTCCCAAATCATCGGAAGGGCTTGCCTGGCAAAGGTGTTCATAACGGACTCGCTTGTGTTGTCCCAACGGCAGATGGCTGTCTCTCTGTCGGCCAGTCGGTCCACAGCTATTGCCAAATACGTCGCCACAGCTTTGGCCCGCGCCGGCTCCATCCCCCCGGCCAACATGGCCTCGTAGGCAGCGCGCACCTGGCGGCTGAAGGTGAGCAGGGCCAGGAGCTGGCGGGCGTTGAACAGGTCACCCCAGTGGGTGAGGCCGTATAGATGAACAAAGATGGCCCGTGAACTGCCGCTGGGGATGAGTTCCCTGGGGGCCAGTTCGCCATTGGGATCCATAGCCTGCAAAGCAGCTTGGGCT
>JAJRXB010000296.1 GCA_024276515.1 Chloroflexota bacterium | reverse complement strand
GTCATTGCGAGGGAGTGAAACGGACGAAGCAATCCCCGTATTGCAGGCCGGAGATTGCGTCGCTTCGCTCGCAATGACAGACCCTCCGTCACTTACAGTTTAACCACCACCCAAAGGTAGACCTCGGTCCCGTCGCTCAGGGTGGTGTGCCTGAATCAACGTGCCACAACTTTGCCCTCACTCTTTTATGTAAGGCTGTCCGAGTGCTTCAGGCTTCGCTGCCCCCCACCTGACCCTAAACCACTTCGTCGAGATGATCACCAAAACCCCGATGGTTATGATAAAGGGCACCGTCCTCCAGATGTATCTGGACAAAACGCCGGGGAGTACCAGTTGTGGGTTGAGCGAGAGCTGCCACATGGCTCCAAAAAGCAAAGACCCACCGAGCAGGATAAAAGGATTCCAGGTGGAGAAAAAGACCAGGGCCAAAGCGATGAAACCCCAGCCCATGAGAAAGTTGTAGCTCCAGACCGGGTTGTAAGACAAAGAGTAAATCGCGCCCGAAAGCCCTCCAAGCATCCCGCCGACCGTCGCACAGAGATAGCGAGTTCTGGCGACGTTTATACCCGACACTTCCGCGACCGATGGATTCTCTCCCACCGATCTGATCCTCAGCCCCAGGCTCGTTTTGGAGAGCACGAACCACGAAATGACCACGAGCGCGATTCCGACGTAAAAGAACGGGGAAAGACCCAGGATGGTGGGTATCCTCTCCATCCCCAAAGGCCCTGTGTATGGGTTGCCTATGTAGGTGGTGAGGCCGAAGCCGAGGATCCATATGCCCATCCCGCTCACCACCTGGTCGACCCCCAGCGTTACGGAAAAGAATCCGTGGAGAAGACCGAGCAGGCCCCCGATGGCAATTCCCACCAGGAAGCCGAGCAGGTAATTGTCGGTGGACTGGGCAACGATGAACCCCAAAGTGGCACCGAAAAGCATCACACCCTCGACCCCAACGTTCAGAACCCCCGACCGCTGGTCGATGAGTTCGCCGAGAGCGGCAAAGGTGAAGATCATCGAGGCTTCCAGACTTCTAGCGGTAAACTCCCACATCTAATCTCTTCTCCTCCCTTGTTTTTACCCATACGATTTTATAACGGTAAAAGAATTGAAAAGCGACGAGGGTGATCATCAAAACTCCGAGCAGGGCATAATCCACGCCAAAGCTCATACTGAGTTTTCCCTGGACGAGTCGGCCACCTATGGACAACCCTCCGAAGAGCAGCGCCACCGGAATCGCCGCTAACGGGTTCCCGAGGGATATCAGGCCGCATATTATCCCATAGAAGGCCAGGTCGCCAAAATAGCCATAGTTCCTCGAAATTTTATAGACGCCGGGAACCGCGGCGAAATAGTGATACCCGGCCAAACCGGCCACAATGCCTCCCATGATAAAAACCAAGAGCGGTATCTTGACCGTACTTATCCCGGCATATCTGGCCGCAGCCGGGCTATGACCGTAGGCCTTGATTTGATATCCGATTTGGGTTTTGGCGAACATAAAGTACAGCAACACGGCTATGCCGAGGGCGAGGAAGAGTGTGAAGGGGATGCCCATGATCAAAGGCGCGTAGACGGAAGGGGGCAGCTCGAAGCTTTCACCCCGCCCACCGGGATTCATAAAGGGGCCTCCCTCTTTGATCATATGGGCAACCAACCAGAAAGCCACGAAGTTCAACATCATGGTGACCACGATCTCGTTGGTGTTCAACTTCCCCTTCAGAAATCCGGCAATCGCTCCAATCACTGCACCGCCCACGGCGGCCGCGATCAACATGAGGGGGATGAGAATTCCGGGGGCAAGCTCCGCACGAAACTCCTTTCCACCAAAGGCAAACAGGACTGCGAAAGCGCTCAACGCCCCGATGTAAAGCTGCCCCGTCATCCCGATGTTCCAGAGCCCAGCTCTAAAAGGGATGATGAACGCAGACGTACACAACAACAGGAATATGAACCGGTTGATCGTCAGCGGCAGGCCATAAGGGTTTATGAAAGCGTAGGAAAAAATCTCCCGATAGGCGAGCAGTGGGTTGATGTCGTCCAGGATGAAGATGATGCTGAAAAGTATGAGAGCGAAGATTATGGCGAGGGCCGAGATAATCGCTGCCTCCCAACCGGCTACCGCCACCCTTCTCTCGAACTTCAATTCGTAGCTACCGATCCTCATGGCCCTCATCCCCTTTCAGATGCAAACCAGCCATCATAGCACCCACGCTCTCCCTATCGGCCTCCTCCCCTGGGATGATGCCCATGAACTCTCCTTCGTAAATCGGTGCCACCCAATCGCTCAACGACAAAATCTCATCCAGGTCCTCGGAGATGAGGAGGACGCCGGCCTTTTGCTTCTTCGCCTCCACCAGCTTGTTCCGAACGAACTCGGTCGCCCCTACGTCGAGCCCCTGGGCCGGCAGGTTAGCGATCACGAGCCGCGGCCTGCGTGAGAGCACCCGCGCCAGGATGAGTCTTTGGAGATTTCCTCCAGATAGGTTCTTGGCCTTTATGTCTGGGCTCGGAGCCGCCACCCCGTACTCGGAGACGATTTCTTCTGTAAGCTTCCGCATCTTTCTGTAATTCAAGATGCCTCGCTCGGAGAAATTATCGTCGAAGTAAAAGTTCATCATAACGTTTTCCACCAGAGAGAAATCACCGATCGAACCCATTTCTACGCGCTCGGAGGGAATGTATCCTATCCCCAACTGCCATCTTTCTAAAATAGAGGCGTGAGTGATGTCTTTCCCGTCAAAGATCACCTTACCCCCCTCCGCCTTCCGAAGGCCAGCAAGAACCTCGGCCAACTCGCGTTGCCCGTTGCCGGAGATGCCGGCTATGCCGAAGATTTCGCCTTCATGGATGGAAAACGAGACCCCCTTCAAAGCCAGAAAACCTTTGTCGCTGAGAGCAGAAAGGTTTTCTACCTGGAGTATGGGTTTCCCCCTCTCCACCTTTGCCCTCTCTATCCTGAAGATGACCTCCCTCCCCACCATTTTCTTGGCCAGGTCCTTCTCCGTTGCATGCTTCGTCTCCAGGCAGGCCACGACTTTCCCGCGCCTCAGAACCGTCACCCTGTCGCTTAGCGCCAGCACTATGGGGAGTTTGTGGGTGATGAACGGGACCACGGCGAGTTCGTCTCCGGCCATAGCTTCGATGGAGGCCAGGAGTTTCTTCGTTTCGGGGGGCGTCAGCGCGGAAGTCGGCTCGTCCAGGATGAGGACTTTTGCCCCGCGATAGAGGGTCTTCAGGATCTCCACCGCCTGCTTTTCCCCTTCTGAAAGCTGCCAGACTTTTGCTCTGAGGTCAACCTTGAATCCGTATCTCTCGGCGAGTTCCCTTACTTCTTCCTCCGCCCTCCTCAGGTTCAAAATTTTCCCAGCCCTCGGGTGCCCGAGGACGATATTTTCGATCACTGTGTGAGCGGGCACCAGCTTGCGATGTTGGTGGACCATCCCTATCCCCAGATCGATGGCGTCCAGAGGTGACCTGAATTTGACTCTCTTGCCACCGATGTAAATCTCGCCCTCGTCGGGTTGCAATAGCCCGAACAGGATATTCATCAAGGTGGTCTTCCCGGCGCCATTCTCTCCGAGGACGGCGTGAATCTCGCCCGCTCTTATCTCGAAATCTATGTGGTCATTGGCGACGACCCCTGGAAATCTCTTCGTGATTCCCCTCGCCTCCAAGACTGTCTCTCCGCGTTTTATCTCTTCCAGGAGCCCTCTTTGCATTTGTCTCTCTTCCTGGGCTTTTTTCAGTAAAAAACGTTCTATCTTCAGAGTCGAAGTTTGCATTTCACTCACCAAAATACGACATAATATAAGGGATATTATACCTTGCTTCCAGAGGAGTCATATTTGTGGAAAGTATAGAGAGGAAGTTATTGCCATTGAGCGGATTTCCGGAGCAGGTGCGTAAATCAGTGACCTGGGTTGGGGATGTTTGTGCCTGGCGGCACCCCCCACTCCCCACCGCACCGTCCATTCTCAGGAATAATGTTATGGATAAGGGCTGCTGGTGGGCATGAGGCTCCCTTGCCCCATAAGGGAGGAAGCCTCATGCCTCTTGATACCAATTGCCTATTGAAAAGCGGTGTTTTCTGCCCGCGCCGGAACAGGGATTCCGGCGCTGCGGGGTAACGATTCCCCCCTCATCAGCGATGGCAGGAGATTTCACAACCTTTCTTCTCGCAATTGGTATGACTACCAGGGGGTGCTATACATCAACACAATCGAGGAAGGCTACCGAGCGCTGTTTCACTCCAGGATCACCATGCCTTCCAGGTCGAAGTTGAACTTTGAAAGCAGCCACTCGTCCGACGGCATCTCGTTGGCCGGCTTGACCACTGTCCCCGCGGCTGGAATCGGCAAATCTTCCAGCTCCAGGCCGGTTCCGTTGCTCACAAACTCGTGGTCGAAGAAGGGATCCCACACGCCTTTGATCATCTGATCTCTTCTTTGCTCGACGAGTGCCACGACCTCATCCGGAATCGAGGGCCGCGCCTTTGGGCTGATGGCGTCAACGCCGACCTTGTTGTCATTCATTATGTCAACAGTCGGGACTTCTGTGCCGTCGGCCAGGATCATCTTGTCGTCCATGCCCAGATATAGTATCGTCTCTGGGGTTTTGTCGCCGGCCAACCAATCCTTGACGATGCTCTCGTAGATGACTTCCCAGCGCGTATCGAACGAGACGGCCACGGTGTCTGTGCTCGACCAGCCATAAAATCCGACTATGTCCATGTCCTTCCCTACGAACCAAATGCCCTCTTCCTGGGCAACGTCCAGGGGGGACCCGGAGTCGGTCTGCTGGGTCAGGACGTCAACGTTGTACTGGGTAATCAAGGTTTTGGCGATGTCCCGCTCTTCCGTGGGCAGGTACCAGTCGCCGACGTACTTCACGTACACCGTGATGTCTTTGTTCAGCAACTTGGCTGCATCCATAACCCCCAGGTAAAAGCCGTTCTGTCGCCTGATGACCTGGACAGATGGGAATGCCGAGACTATGCCTATGTTGCCTGTCTCGGTCAACGCCCCGGCAATGAGCCCTTCCAGATACAGCGCCTGATATTGTCGGGGGAAGAACCTGATGAAGTTCTTCTTCGTGGTCAGGTCGCTGGCGATGACGGAGGCAAAGTACACGTCCGGATATTTATCCGCGATGTCTTTCAGGGGCAACCCCATGAACTCGGCGTTCCCCACGACGATGTTGGCCCCGTCAGCGATCAACTCTTCGGCGTAGGGCACTGTGGCGTCGGGGCCAACTTCTTCCCTGTAGACGTATTGCACGTTGGGGTATTTTTCGGCGATTCGTTTTCCTGCGCGATCGTGGGCTCCAGACCAGGTCGTCCCTTCGATGATGCTAAAATGCTCGATCGCCAGAGTGGCTTTCCCCGCAACCTCCTTTTCGACTTCGACGGTCTTGATGACCTCCTTCTCAACCGGTGGGGGGGCCTCGGTGGCTGGAGCAGCGCACTGCGCGGCCAGCATCGAAAAGACCACCAACAGAGCGAGCACAAACCACACATACCTCTTCATTTCTCATCCTCCTTTTCTTTTGCTTGTTTTTGGGAGCGGCGCACGCATGCAATTATCCGCAGCCTGAGTCACGCTGTCGGCGCCGCGGGCGCTTGCCTTCCGCTCCATCAAATGTGAAAAACCTGCAACCACTCAGCCACCCTCCCGCAGGTTGTGCTTGCCCATTCAAACCGGCGGGAGGGCGGAATCTCCGCCAAATGTGAAAAAATTTATATGTAGCCATTTATACACGATCATCGAAAGTTTGTCAAATCTGTGTATTAGTTTGTCACGTTACCGGGATACGATGATTACTCGCTGCTCCACTATCCCCCGCCTCTGCTGATCAAGATCACGGCCACCACGACGATGACGACGGCGACGGCAACGGCAATCCACATCACTCGCGACGACGAAAGCACTTCGCCTGCCATGTCCCTGGCCACGGCCGCCGCAAACTGGGCCTCCGAGGGGGGTGTGTAATTGCCTTCTTCCTGGCCCTCAGATTTGGCCGCCATCCGGGCTTGCAGCGCCTGGTTCAGCGATTCTAGCCCCTGGCGTGTCATGCTTTTGCTCACCGTTTCCAACATCCGCTGGCCCACGCCGGCCAGTTTGCCGCCGACTTGCAACTCGCCTTCATACTTCATGAGTGTTGTGCCATCGCCTCGATCGATCAATTGCACGTGGCCGGTTCCTTTGGCAAAGCCGGTACTTCCCCTGCCCTCCACAGACAGGGTGTAACTTTCGGGTGGCACCTCGTCCGAAACGACGATTTTGCCGGAAAAGACGCCCGAAAGTGGCCCCACCCGGACGTTCATCTTGCCCTCGTACTCGCTTTCGCTGACCTTGTTCAAACTTTGCGCGCCGGGCAAGGCGGCAGCCAGCACTTCTGGGTCTCGCACCAATGCCCAAACTTCTTCACGGGGGCCGTTGAAAACGTATTCGCCCTCTAGTTTCATCGTCGCACTTCCTTCCAAGTTGGAGATTAGGGATTGGGGATTGGGGATTGGAAGTTTGCGTTTCTAATCGCCAATCCCCTAGCCCCTGGCACTCAATAATTCGAACAGCCGATTGGGGCTGAGAGGTGTTTCGAGAATTTCCACACCGTAGTCGGCCAGGGCGTCTTCCACCGCCTGGGCAAAGGCCGACGGGACGGGGATAGCGCCTGCCTCGCCAACGCCCTTAGACCCTATCGGGTTGAGCGGCGAAGGGGTCTCCAGGTGGGCGATCTCTATCCGCCGGGGCATATCGGTCGACCTGGGCAGCAGGTAATCCATCAGCGAGGCGTTGAGAAGTTGCCCATTGTCGTCGTATACCAACCGCTCGTAGAATGAGTTGCCGATACCCATAGATACACCGCCGTGTATCTGACCCTCCACGATCATGGGGTTGAGCACGGTGCCGCAATCGTGGGCGATCACGAAGCGTTTGATCTCCACCATCATCGTCTCTGGGTCCACCTCGACGATCATGGCTACCGCGCCGCTGGCGGTGGCTCCATATTGAGGTCCAAAATAGTCGGTGGCTTCCAGGCCGGGCTTTGTGCCGGGCTCCACCGCGCCCCGCAGGGGATTCGCCATCACGGCCAGTTCGCCCAGACTGATGGAGCGCTCGGGGATATCGGCCACGCGCACCTGGCCGTCCACCAACTCCAGCTCTTCTTCAGGCGTTTCCAGGACCTTGCTGGCCAACTTGAGAATCTTGGCACGGACGCCGGCGGCAGCAGCTTTAACCGCGTTGCCGGCGACCACCGCTCCCCGGCTGGCGAACGTGCCCGTCCCCCAGTGGAATTGGGCGGTGTCACCGGTCACCACCCGCACGTCCCGCACGTCCACCCCCAGTTGATCGGCCACGATCTGCGCGAAAGAGGTGAAGTGTCCCTGCCCCTGCGTGCCGACACCGGTCACCACGCTCACTTTTCCGCTGGATTCGACGCTGACCCGCGCTCCCTCGTAAGGGCCAACGCCGGTCGTCTCGACGAAGGTGACGAGTCCCAGGCCCACGTGGCGGCCCTCGGCACGCAGGCGAGGCTGTTCCTCCTCGATGAACCGATCGTAGCCGATCATGGCCATCGCCTTCTCCAGCACCGGCAGATAGTTTCCACTGTCGTAAACCAGCTCGATGAATGCCTGGTCAATGATCTCCTGTCTGTAAGGGAAGGCGTCGGGGGGGATGAGGTTTCGCTTGCGGATCTCGGCCCGGTCCATGCCCAGCTCTTTGGCAGCCAGGTCCATCATCCGCTCTATCACGAATATCCCTTGCGGTCGCCCGGCCCCTCGCACCGGGGTGACGATCATCTTGTTGGTGAAGACGACTTTGAACTCGGTGTAGTAGTTGGGGATGTCGTATGCGCCCAGGCCGTGGCTCTGGGTGTTGAGGGGGACGGTCAGCCCGTACGGGTCATAAGCGCCGGTATCGTGCAGGAAGACGTCGCGCACGCCCAGGACGCGCCCGTCGCGGGTGAGGGCCATCTCGACATCGTGAATCTGCGCCCGCTCCTGGGTGGTGCCGATGAAGTTCTCCCGCCGATCTTCGATCCATTTGATGGGCCGGTTCAGTTTCATCGCCGCCCAGGGGACGAGGACTTCTTCCGGCTGGCTCATCATAATTTTGGGACCGAAGCCGCCGCCGATGAAAGGTGCAATCACCCGCACCTGGTGCTCCGACAACCCCAGCATGGCGGCGATACCATTGCGGATGGGAATGGGGGCCTGGGTGGTGTCCCAAACGGTCAACTGTTGGCTTTTCGGTTCCCAGTGGGCGACAACCCCCCGGTTTTCCAGTGCCGCAGCCGCACCCCGGTCAACCAGGATACGGCGTTTGATGACCACGTCCGCTTTGGCCCGAGCCGCTTCGTAGTTCCCCTTTTCCTGGACGACGTGCGCCGCCAGGTTGGAGTCCAGGTCGTCGTGGACGAGCGGGGCGTCTGGCTCCAGGGCGCGTTCCATATCCACGACAGGCTCCAGCGGCTCGTAATCAACTACGATGTCCTCCAGGGCATCTTCGGCGATGTAGCGACTTTCGGCGATGACGACGGCGATAGGGTCGCCGATGTGCCGGGCCTTGTCTTTGACCATAGGAATCTGGGTGCGGGCGTGGAACACAATCCCTTCGACGTTTCTGGGCGGCGGGACGATCAGGGGACCGGGGCGCCAAAAGTCTGCCATATCCTCGGCGGTGTAAACGGCCACCACCCCCGGCCGGGCTCGGGCGGCCGAAACGTCAATACTGCGGATACGGGCGTGAGCGTAGTCGCTGCGAAGAAAGGCGGCATGGAGCATGCCCGGCATGTCCACGTCGTCCACATACAGAGCTTGCCCGGTCAACAAGCGTGGGTCTTCGTTTCGTTTTATGGGTTGACCAATCCATTTTCCCTTCATACAACCGTGCTCCTTGTTTCGTAACGGGCGTAATACCAATTGTGAGAAGAAAGGCTGTAAAATCCCCTTTCCATCCGCGCCATCTGCCAGGGGCGTCGAGCCGGGAATCGCCCTGGAATAGGGATTCCAGGGCACAAGATTGGGACGATTGGGAACGCCGCAGCGCCGGAATCCCTATTCCGGCGCGGATGGAAAATACGGCTTTTCAACAGGCAATTGGTATAATACACAGTACGCAGTGCTACGTGTTGCGTATTGCATGTTGTCATCACGTGTTACCCTTCGCTTTACTCCTCTC
>JAJRXB010000295.1 GCA_024276515.1 Chloroflexota bacterium | reverse complement strand
GCCCGTCAAAGACGCGGGTCGCACCTGTGCCGCACCCCAGGTGCACCCGTGCCGGGCACTTCGGCAGGCAGACCCGCTTTGAGCAAGTACAAGGGCAAGGCGCTTGCTTCGTAACCAGGCCCTTATTTACGCCTTGATGCAGTAGGTTGGTAGGGTGGTAGATGGTGGTTTGGTAGATTGGGATACAGCGATGCAGGAGGAGCCATCCCTCGACGGATGGCTCTCTTTACGTCGAGCACCCTATTTGCCCCCCATCCCAGCCCCCTGTATAATTTCTTTGCCCCGGGACCATTTGGGGAATTGAACAGTTCAACTGACCAGACTTCCGAAGTCTGAGCCAAAACTTCACCGATCGAGAATTTGGGCTTATGAAGACGCCCGACGGGCGACCGGGCAGGGACCGACGTGGACCGCGAGCGGCTGTATCGAACCGACGGCATCATTTTGCACCGCACCGACTTCGGCGAGGCGGACCGGCTGTTGACCGTCTTCACCCCGAAGCTGGGTCGGCTGCGGCTGCTGGCCAAAGGGGCTCGCAAGCCGACCAGTCGCAAGTCGGGTCACGTGGAGCCCTTCACCTACGTGCACATGCTGGTGGCACGGGGGCGAAACCTGGACATCGTGTCCCAGGTCGAAACGCTGGAGACCTTCCGCCTTCTGCGCGAGGACCTGGAGCGGGCCAGCCAGGCCTACTACCTGGCCGAACTGATCAACAGTTTCATCGGGGAGGGGGACGAGAACTCGCCCCTCTTCGACCTGGCTCTGGCGACGCTGGCCCGTCTGTGCGAGGCGCGCGACCCAACGCTGGCCCTGCGCTTCTTTGAATTGCGCCTGCTGGGGCTGGTGGGCTATCAGCCACAACTGCACTTTTGCGTGGAATGCCGGGCGCAACTGGAACCAGTGACCAATTACTTCCATCCCCCGGCGGGCGGGGTGTTGTGCCCACGTCACGGTGAGGCCGTACGGGGCGCCGAACCACTGGCTCTGCCCACGTTCAAGGTGTTGCGCTATATGCAGACTCATCCCTGGGATGAGGTGGCGGGGTTGCGTTTGAAACCGGAGACCCAATTCGATCTGGAGGCGGTCCTGCAGCGGTATATCGTATATCACCTGGAGCGGCGGCTCAAATCGGTGGACTTCATCCACCGGCTGCGGCGCGAGGCGCGGGTGGTAGAGAGCAGATAGCAGGTAGCGGGAGGTGTGTTGTGGAAGCCATCAAGGGCTTGAAGGACAAACGCGATGAGATATTACGAATCGCCAGGGGGCACGGGGCGCGCCACGTTCGTATGTTCGGCTCTATGGCTCGCGGCGAGGGGGGGGCAGGCAGCGATCTTGACCTTCTGGTGGAACTCGATCCCGGCCGAAGTTTGCTCGATATTATCGCTATCAAGCAAGACCTGGAAGACCTGCTTGGTTGCAAGGTAGATGTCGTCACCGAGGCAGCCATCAGCCCCTACATCCGAGATCAGGTGTTGGAAGAAGCGGTAAGCTTATGAGGGGTGATCAGGTCTATCTCAGGCACATTCTGGACGCTATTGAAAAGATCGAAGCCTACGTCTCGGTGGGGCGTGATGTCTTTATGAGTACTTCTCACTGGCAAGACGCTGTCATTCGACAGCTCGAGATCATTGGGGAAGCGACCAAGAGATTGTCCCCCAATCTGCGTTCCCGATATGGTGGGGTTCCCTGGCGACGTATCGCTGGGCTGCGCGATGTGTTGATCCACGATTATATGGGCGTTGATCTGGCGGCGGTGTGGGAAATTACCCAGCGGGATCTGCCTCTTTTGAGAGAGCGCATTCAGGACATCTTGGAGGAATTGAACAGCAGCGAGTGAGTCTTTAAGTTTCAGTTGTCCATCTATTGGAACCGGAGCGGCGGCTCAAATCGGTGGACTTCATCCACCGGCTGCGGCGCGAGGCGCGGGTGGCAGAGAAACAGCGACAGGCGATTAAGTGAGGAGAATCAGCGATGGCTAAAACGGCCGTCCAAGTTACAGACGAGGAAATGGCGGTTTACCGGGCTACGGCCCGACAACGAGAGGACCATGAGCACCGGGAGCAGGCGCAACGAGTCCAGCACGCCTGGATCCTGGCTCAGCGGGCGGCTGCCCTGCTCAAGGATCGGTTCGGCGCCAGACGTGTCATCCTTTTTGGATCACTGGCGCGGCGTGATTTTTTCCACCGACGTTCAGATATAGACCTGGCTGTTGAAGGGATAAAGAGCCAGGATTTTTGGCGGGCGTGGAGTGCGTTGGATATGCTGGGGAATGAATTTGAGATAGATTTGGTGGATGTTGAGACTGCTTCGCCTTCGCTACGTTTGGAGATTGAACGGGAGGGGGTGGAACTATGACGACTTGGGCAAATTACCGGCTTTTACTTGCTGCTCCAGACCTTCCTGGGGCTTAAACAGGTAGCAGAAATAGGAGTATAGATATGTCTATGATCCAGCGGGAAGCGCCACAGTCGGCAATTGAAGGTATCACACAAGGGCGCGAAGAACTGGAAGCCCGTTACGCTCCCTACTTTGATGAGCGACTCGGCCTGCGCCAGTTTGTCACCTACGTTCCCAATAAAAAAGCGCCGATTCACCGCTGGTTTCAATACAAGGAGGGCTTCTCTTACAAACTGGTCGAAATGCTGTTGCGTGAGTTTGGTGCGGACCCGACCAGTCACCGCGTTTTCGATCCCTTTGCGGGGTGTGGTACTACCTTAGTCGTCGCTCAACAAATGGGATTCGGCGCCTGGGGCATTGACATCCTTCCCGTGGCCATCTTCGTCAGCCGGGTTAAATTGCGTCGGATCGAGGAGTACGATTTGCCCCAGTTGCAGGCTGCTATCGAGAATTTGCAACGAGTACCATTTCGCCCACCCACATTGGTGGCTCCCCAGGATATTCGAATCGTTCGATTGGCTTATGACCCCAAAACTTTGGAGCAGATACTGTTTTTCAAGGAACAGATTCAGCAAATTGAGCACAAAGCTGCACGTGAGTTCTTGCTGCTTGGCCTCATGGC
>JAJRXB010000294.1 GCA_024276515.1 Chloroflexota bacterium | reverse complement strand
TAAAACGACGACAACCGAGCGCATCCTCTTCTACACCCAAAAGATTCACCGGATGGGGGAAGTCCACGATGGCGCCGCCACGATGGACTGGATGGAGCAGGAGCGTGAGCGGGGTATCACCATCACCGCCGCGGCTACCACTTGCTTTTGGCGCGATCATCAAATTAACATCATCGACACGCCAGGGCACATTGATTTTACCGCCGAGGTGCAGCGCTCTCTGCGCGTCCTCGATGGCGGAGTGGTCGTCTTCGACGCGGTGTCCGGCGTTGAGCCACAATCGGAGACGGTGTGGCGCCAGGCCGATCGCTTCAGTGTGCCGCGCATCTGCTTCGTCAACAAAATGGACCGCGTGGGCGCTGATTTTGAACGCACCATCCAGATGATCATTGATCGTCTGAGGGCGCGGCCCGTGGCCGTGCAAATGCCCATCGGCGTCGAGGATTCCTTCGTTGGCATCATTGACCTGGTCGAGATGGACGCCGTCACCTACCTGGATGACCTGGGCACCAAGTCGGCGGAGACGGAAATACCAGAGTCCTATCGCGAAGAGGCAGAACGGCTGCGCCGGGAGCTGGTCGAACGGGTGGCGGAGACCGACGAGGCGCTGACCGAAAAGTTCATCATGGAAGAAGAAATCTCTTCCGCGGAATTGCGGGCCGCCTTGCGGCGGGCGACAATCCGCGGTGAATTGGTGCCTGTGTTGTGTGGGTCGGCGCTCAAAAACAAGGGCGTTCAGCGGGTGCTCGACGCGGTGGTGGATTATCTGCCCTCGCCGCTGGATGTGCCGCCCATCGTGGGACATCACCCCAAAACGGGCGAGCCAATCGAGTGCCCGGCAGACCCTAACGCGCCCTTTGCCGCCCTGGCCTTTAAGATTGTCACCGACCCTTACGTGGGGCGTCTGGCTTACATTCGAGTCTACTCAGGCACGGTCAAGGCAGGGTCCAACACTTACAATGCGACCAAAGGCAAAAAAGAGCGGGTAGGACGATTGTTGCAAATGCACGCCAACCACCGCCAGGAGATCAAATCCCTTTCGGCCGGAGACATTGGAGCGGTGTTGGGGTTTAAGAACACGTTCACCGGCGACACCCTGTCGGACCCCAGCCGCCAGGTGGTGCTGGAGGCGATCAAATTCCCTGAGCCGGTCATCTCGGTCGCCATCGAGCCCAAGACCAAGGCCGATCAGGACAAGATGGCCGATGCTCTGAGGAAGCTGTCGGAGGAAGACCCGACCTTCCAGGTGCGGGTTGACGAAAACACCGGGCAGACCATCATTTCCGGCATGGGCGAGTTGCATTTAGAGGTTTTGGTGGACCGGATGATGCGCGAGTTTCGCGTGATGGCCAAGGTGGGACGTCCCCAGGTGGCCTATCGTGAAACGATCACCCGGCCTGCCCGCGCTCAGGGACGCTTTGTGCGCCAGACCGGTGGGCGCGGCCAATACGGCGACGTGGTCCTTGAGGTGGAACCTCTGCCCAAAGGGGCAGGGTTTGAGTTTGAAAACAAAATCGTGGGCGGCGCCATCCCCAAAGAATACATCCCGGCGGTGGAACAGGGCGTACGAAGCGCCCTCGAGAGCGGCGTGCTGGCCGGCTACCAGATGGTAGACTTCAAAGCGGCCCTGGTTGATGGTTCGTATCACGAAGTGGATTCCTCGGAGATGGCGTTCAAAATCGCCGGCTCGATGGCCCTGAAAGAAGCGGTTCAAAGAGCGGGGCCTGTCTTGCTGGAGCCGGTGATGAACGTGGAGGTCGTCGTCCCCGAAGAATTTACCGGCGACGTTATCGGCGACCTGTCGTCCCGGCGAGGCAGCATCGAGGGTATGGAACCCAGGGGGATTGGCATGCAGGCCATTCGAGCCCACGTCCCTCTGGCCGAAATGTTCGGCTATGCCACCGACCTGCGCTCGATGACTCAGGGACGGGGGACTTTCACGATGGAGTTCGACCACTACGACCAGGTGTCCGAAACCCTGGCCCGGCAGATTTTGTCGGGTGGGCGTAGGTAAAGCGTAACCAAAGCGTAGGGCTAAATTTGCCACGCCACCTGTTTTGCGTATAATACTTGCGTTTGCCTGCCGATCCTCTTTGGGAAAGGCGATCATTATCCTTGTGATGTAATACGGAGGACAAACACCAATGGCGAAGGAGAAATTTGTACGAGACAAACCGCACGTAAACGTGGGGACGATAGGGCACGTGGACCACGGGAAGACGACGCTGACGGCGGCCATCACCAAGGTGTTGGCGATGAAGGGGTGGGCG
>JAJRXB010000293.1 GCA_024276515.1 Chloroflexota bacterium | reverse complement strand
TCAGACATTCTGCTTATCCTTCGCACTCCGGCAAAGGGACAAGGCAAACCACCCTGCCGCGGCTATCATCCTGGCTGCTCTCTGGTCGGCTGTGGTGTCCCGGACAAAGTGTACCATTGTCTGGGCAGGTTGTCAAGGCGAGCAGACTCCGGCTGAGGGGCCGGCGGAAACGACGAAACGAGTCATCCCGTCAGGTTCTCGCTTTTCCCAAGACACACCCCGCACAGCAGCGGCCGGGCACCAGCTACAGCCAGGTCCACCAACTGCGAGACCGTCCACGTCCGGCCGCCGGTGGTACAATCGGCGATGGGCTCGCCGCACTGCTCGCAGGTGAACGCCGGTGGCTCCTCAGCGTCAGGGAGCAGGCCGGCCCCATCGGGGATTTGTTGATCCCTAACAACCGCCCCTTCTTCACCCAACTTCGGAATTTCCGAGGTCACGCCCCCCGCCAGAAGTCGGCGCGCCAGCTCCCAGGTGCGGATGTAGTCCAGCGCCCGCGCCGCCAGCTTGCGCATCGGCCACCCACCCAGAAGCACCGACACCCTGGTCGTGACTTCGCCCCCCTTCTTGGGTTGCACCGCGCCGCGTCCCACCCGTTGTCCCTCGCCCACGGTGATGGTCACCGCCCACGGCTGGCGGTACTTCGCCGGGTCGAGTTGCCTGACCCAGAAGGTGCGGCTCTCATAGCCGCTGGCGTAGGCCCGGTTGGGGGAACCCTTGTAGTCGGTCCACTCTAGCGCCACCACCCGCACCAGCCGGTTGGCGTGGTCATACACGTAGCTGCGCACCCCGTCCGACAGCAGGTTGCCGTTGGCATCCCAAGTATACGCCACACCGTTGACCGATGTCAAGCGATTCGCCGCGTCGTACTGGTAGCTGGTTACTTGTTGCTGGTTCCTGGTTAGCTGGAGCCGGTTGCCCACGGCATCATAGGTGTAGCGGTAGTACTCGCCCGTGGAGTAGGTGGCCGAAGGCAGCGGATGTAAAGCGAATAAACGGATACGCCCGGCTCCCTATCCGCTTATCCGCTGGGTTATCCGTTGCGCGAAACCAGCGGTGCGGCCAGCAGCCTGTCCATCGCCTGGACGGTGGGCGTGAGGGCGAGGGTGAGCGTGGCCGTGGGAGCTTTGGTGGGGGTGGGTGTAGCTGTTGAATCCGGCACACCCGCTGTTATCCCCAAAAACACGCCGTCCGGCGAGAGGTGCTGGTCTCGGGGACGGCGTGTGATGGTTGATACGCCAGGACTGAGAGAAGAGACAAACAACAAAGCATTTACTGCCGAAAGGGGATGGGCTGCCATCGGTCGGTATCTGGATCGTAGTAATTGACTCCTCCCCCCCACGTACCTGCCCACAACGTGCCATCTGGAGTTGTAGCTAGAACTGTAATGCTCTCAGAACTCAGGCCGTCGTTCATTGTATAATTACGCCAACTTTGCCCTGTCCACCGACTGACGCCTTCCGAGTTTGTTCCTACAGAGATTCTGCATGGCGGGTCTAACCCGCGAAAAGTCTTTTCCGCATCTGGGCCTCACTCATCGGCGGCCCAGTCGGCTGGTCAGCAGTAATGGCTATTTGCAAGACCAGGTTGTTCAGCCAAGGCAGCC
>JAJRXB010000292.1 GCA_024276515.1 Chloroflexota bacterium | reverse complement strand
TATCTATGCCACCGTAGGCGTCCAGGGCGGTTTGGACCATGTGTTGGATTTGAGCCGAGTCAGAGACGTCAACCTCAACAAAGAGGGCTTCGCCCCCGGCGTCTTTGATCGCCTGAACGGTTTTCTGCCCTGCGTCCGCCTGGTAGTCGGCCACCACCACTTTGGCCCCCTCTTGGGCGAACAGTTCCGCCACAGCTCGCCCAATGCCGGAACCGCCACCGGTGACAATAGCTACTTTGCCTTCAAGTCTCATCGAGGCCCCCTTTAGAGCAAAAAGTAAGGTTTTTCGAGACGTTCTTTGATTTCGGCCAGGAACCTGGCCCCTTGAACGCCATCTATGCTGCGATGGTCCACCGATAGGGTCAAACTCATCATAGGGCGCAGGGCTATGGTATCGTCCGGCATTCCAACCGGCGTTTTGATAATCTGGCCCACGGCCAGGATGGCGCTCTGCGGGGGGTTGATGATAGCGTTGAAGCGATCAACCCCGTACATGCCCAGGTTTGAAATGGTGAAGGTGCCGCCCGACAGTTCTTCGGCGCTGAAGCGCATCTGCCGGGCTTTATCCTGGAAAGACTTGAGCTCTTGAGTGATTTGAACCAGGGATTTTTGATCGGCCTCTTTGATGACCGGCACGACCAGCCCGTCGTCGGTCCCCACAGCCACCCCGACGTTGACTCGTGGGTGCAACTTGATCTGCCCTCCCTCAAAGGATGCGTTGGCCCGCGGGTAGCTCTTCAGGGCCGCCGCTACGACCTTTACCAGAATCGCGGTGACAGACAGTCGCTCGCCTGTTTCGGCCAGAACCCGCTCCATCAGGGCCTCGCGTAGCCAGAGAGCGTTGGTCATATCTACGTTGATGGTGAGGGCAAATTGGGGAGCGGTTTGGAGGCTTTCCAACATCCGCCGGCCTGTCAGCCGCTGAATCGAGGTCAAGTCCAGCCATTCTGCGCCTTCTTCGGCCGGCTGTGCGGATGGAGTGGCCGAGAGGGCTTCGGCGAAGGCCCGGACGTCCTCCTCTGTGATCCTGCCTCCGGGGCCGGTCCCTCTCACCAGCGACAGGTCTACTCCCAATTCTTTGGCTATCCGGCGGGCGACCGGCGTCGCTCGGACCGGGCCGGGTCCTGCTCTCCCCTCGCCTGCGCCCGGGACAGGGGTTGGCTCGGCGCTGGGCGTGGGGGCCGGGGGCGGCGTTTCTTCTTCCACCCCTTTGGCCTCGGCGGAGCCCAGCGGGGGTAGAACCGGCACCTCCTCGTCCGGCTCGGCGATGAATGCAAACGTCTCGCCGACCGGCACCTCGGCGCCGTCTTCCGCGCCGGCCCTGATACCCTTCAAAACTCCAGAGGCGGGCGCTTCCAACTCGGCCACGGCTTTGTCGGTCATCACTTCCAGGATGATCTGCCCTTTGTCTACCCGATCACCTTCTTTGACCAGCCAACGAATGATCTCGCCAACCTCCATGTGATCCGACATTTTCGGCATAAAGATCTCAACTGCCATCCAATTCCTCCGGTGAGTCCGCTAGTACCACACCCTTCGACAGGCTCAGGGTGCTGATTGCTCTCAACTGAGATTGTAGTGCTAGACAGCCAGTGGATAGGTTCCAAACTTACGTGTTGCTTCGGCCATAGCAACGATGTTCTGAGGGGGCACATCGGGTTGGATGTTGTGGACCGAAGCCAGGACGAACCCGCCACCCGGTCCCAGGTCGTGAATGCGCTGCCGGACCTCGGCTTCCACGTCTTCGACCGAACCGTGCGGCAGGACGTGCTGGGTATCGATTCCGCCCCAGAAAACGACTTTGTCTCCAAATCTGGCCTTCAACGCGGCCGTGTCGCTCATAGCCGAGACCTGGACCGGGTTGATGATCTCCATGCCGATTTCTACCAGGTCGTCGATGAGATCGACGACGTTCCCACAACTGTGGTAGAAGATTTTGGCCTCGGTCTTGGACTTGACGAAGTCGAAATATCTCTTGTATACCGGTTTTAAGAAGGTTCGATAGGTCTGGGGTGACATCAACAGCCCCCGCTGGGTGGCCAAGTCGTCCGCCGTGCGGAACACGTGGATGTAGGGTCCCGCGGCGTCGAGGAAGCGACCTGTGGCCGCGATGTTGATCTCCAGCAGCTTGGCCATGAGGGCCGACACGAACTCCGGATTCAACACCAGGTCCATCAACATTTGCTCGAGGCCCCGCAGCATAAACCCCAGCTCCCAGAAGCTCTTGAATCCGGCGTCTGCCACGATGGCGTAGTCTGTCTCCTCGTAAAGAGCTTTGGCCTCCTCGGCCAGGCCGGCGGTGAAGCCGGGGTCCAGCGGGTCGGGCCAGGGATAGCTCTCCAGATCTTCTGTGCTGGCCTCTGCCAGGGGGTTGCGAGCCAACTCCCAGTAGTAGCAGCCCTCGGTGTAGTATGCTTGTCGCCAGGTGATCCCCCACATGTCTGTGAATGTCCCGGACTCCGAGGGGGGCGGTTTCCAGCGCGACGGAGGCCTGGCCATCAAGGGGCGACAATCACTGCCAAGCTGTTGCATCACGCTCTCATCCAGCCGGGCAACGCGGAAAAGCTTGTTCATTATCATTACTTTGGCTTCCCCTGTCGTCCCTAAATGCTGTTTGAGTTTTTCGTATCCTTCT
>JAJRXB010000291.1 GCA_024276515.1 Chloroflexota bacterium | reverse complement strand
TAGTCGTCCACGGTGTAGCCGCGCTTCATCCGGGTCAGCACCTCGTCGTGACCGGCCTGCACGGGGACTTCGATGTGTTCGCACACCTTCGGCAGTTCGGCGACGGTCTCTATCAACCGCTGGTCGAAGTAATTGGGGTGGCTGGTGAGGAAGCGAATCCGCTCGATGCCCTCAACCTGGTGCACCACGCGCAGCAAGTCGGGCAGGCGGGGACCGTCGGGCACGTCGAAGCCGTAGCGGTCCACAATCTGCCCCAGCAACGTTACCTCTTTCACCCCCTGCTCGGCCAGCGAGCGCACCTCGGCCACGATCTCGCCCACGGGGCGGCTGCGCTCCCGGCCACGGCGATAGGGGACGATGCAAAAGGTGCACACGTGGTTGCACCCGTAGACCACCGGCACGTGGGCGCTGACCAGTTGGCCACGCTCGTGGAGCGGCAGCACCAGGTCGCCATCCTGCAACCGGTGACGGTTCTCCACCTCGGACCGCACCAGGCCGTGCGCCTCCCGGTCGAGCAAATACTCGACCAGCGGCTTCGGTTCGCTGGGCGGCAGGAACACGTCCACGTGGGGGAAGGCTTTTCGCAATTGCCCATTCCCCTTCACCCCCACCATACAGCCCATCAGCCCGATGACGGTCTCGGGGCGTCGCTCCTTGAGCGGTTTGAGCGACCAGAGGAATCCGATGGCTTTATCCTCCGCGCTCTGACGCACCACGCAGGTGTTCAGCACAATCACGTCGGCGTCACGGACTTCGTCGGTGCGCTGGTAGCCCAGCTTCTCCAACTCGGACCCCAGACGCTGGGAATCGGCCACGTTCATCTGGCAACCGATCGTCCACAAATGATATTTCACGTCCCGCACCTTCAGGTGGTCTCCCCGTTAAGCGTTGATGATGTTTGGGGGCGCGAGGGCTTGCCCTCTCCCTCTCCCAATTTGGGAGAGGGCTTTGCCTCCTCTCGCCACCAACACGTAAGAGGGAGACTACCCACCTTCACTATCGTCACTTGTCAGCTATAAATTGTATCTCTATCCACGTCGAGCGTCAAATAGTTGCCAGGGTGAGTCGCTGCCTTTCGCAAACCTTACGCTCTGAGCGGGTCTGTGACCCGCGATTGGGGGCGAAAACCCCGCTAATGTCCCAGCAACGCAGGTCACAGACCTGCTTCGAGCCTGAGAAAGCATAGCAACTGCGGAAACATAACATTGTCAAGGTAGTTACCTTTTGCAAACCTAAGGCCGCCAGGCGGGAGCCTGCTCGTCCACGTCTGGGGTGTTGGTGAGGTTGATTACGTTCTCCCCCTCGTCGGTCATCACGAACAGGTCCCAATTCCCCTCTCGATTGGAATAGAACAGCAGTTGTCGCCCGTCGGGGGACCAAACCGGCCCGTGGTCGTCGGCGTAGGGCAGGTTGCTCAGGTTTCGCTGGCTCGACCCGTCGGCGTTCATTACGTAAATCTCCACGTTCCCCTCTCGATTGCTCTCAAAGGCAATGCGGTCTCCCTGAGGCGAAAACACAGGCGCCAGGTCGTTCCCCTCAGAAAAGGTCAGACGCCGGGGCCTCCTCGGCCCGCCGGCGACCAGAGCAGGCATTGTGTAGATCTCCCAGTTGCCATCGCGTTTGCTGGCATAGGCCATCGTCTGGCCATCGGGCGACCAGACCGGCGACAGATTCCCGACCCCGTCGTTGGTGATCTGTCTCAGCCCGGAGCCATCGGCGTTGACGACGAAAATCTCCCAATTGCCCTGCCGGTTGGACGAAAAGGCAAGCTGTTGACCATCGGGGGACCAGGCTGGAGTCCAGTCCTCAGCCTGGTTTTGAGTGACGTTCACCGGGCCTGCGCTCCCCAGGGTACCTGTGCCCGCCAGGGTACCTGTGCCCGCCAGGGTACCTGTGCCCGCCAGGGCGTCGGCGTTTATCACGTAAATTTCCCGGTTGCCGTCACGCAGCGAGACAAAAGCAATGCGTTGACCGTCGGGGGACCAGACCGGCGTGATCTCGTCGGCATCGCTTTCGGTGAGCCGCTGGCGATTGGTGCCGTCGGCGTTCATGATGAAAATTTGCCACGTGGGTGGGACGTCGCTGCCGGCGACACCCCGCGCCATGTAGACGATCGCCGGCAGGGAGCGGGCGACGACCAGGGGCCGGGTCGGGGTCGGCGTCGGGACCGGGGTGGAGGTGGCCGTCGGCGCCGGAGGCGCGAAGCCGCCAGACACCCGGGCGGACGTGGCCGTCGGTTCAATGGTTTCCAGCGGCAACACGCCGGCAAAGGCCAGGGCCAGAAGGGCCAACCCGATCAAGGCGGTCCCGGTCAGCCCCCAAATAGACAGGCGGCCGAAGTCCCACCGGGGCCGGTCCTCTGCTTCACCCTCTTCTCCTTCCCCTCTCCTCTGCGAGGGAATCTCCGTTTCCACCTCTTCCCCGCCGACGGGGGGCGCGGAGAGCCGTGTGCTGAGCCGATCCCAATCGACGCCGGTCAACACTTCGGCCGGGTCGGTGTGACGGTCGAGCCAGTAGCGGAAGAGATTCACCGCAAAGCGATAGCTCAGCGCTCCCATTCGCACCAGCACGCCCCGGTCGGCCAGCGACTCGAGCGCGTCCAAAATTACCTGGGGGACAACGCCGGGATCGAAACGCCGCAGGTAGTTGATCACTTCTTGCCGGGTGATGGGTCCGTGCGCCCCCCTCAGACCCGCCAGCGCCGCCAGTGCCGCCCGTTCCGCGCCGGTGGATTGGTCCCAGATAGTCTCAAACCGCTCGTTGGGGAGGGCCAGCAACTCTTCCAGCACAGCGTCCACGTCGCTCTGATTTATCCAGCCCTCCCGCGCGCAGCAGTTGTAAAGGGTATAACAGAAAAGGTGCAAATAGTAGGGGTGGTTCGAATTGATGTCGGCGATGCGCTTGACCACGCCGGCGTCGAAGCGCAAGGCTCCCTGGGCCGGCCGGGTGATGAGTTGGTGAGCGGCGTCGCTGCTGAGCGGTCCCAGGCGAAAGGCCACCGCGCCGGCCAGCGACGGATGGGTGAGTTGGCCGTAGTCCAGGTCGGATAGCGTCAACAGCAGGCGCAGGGGAGGAACTTCGGCCAGCAGCGTGGTCAGGAAGTCGAAGAGGGGGGCCAGGGAGAGGGGGTCGTCCGCCGCCAGCCGGTGCACGTCGTCGAGGACGAGCAGCAGTTGTCTTCCACCCAGCGCGGGGACGGTCTGCCGCAAGAGGGACTTGACCGCCGTGGCCGAGTCGGCGGCGGTATCTACCTGATGCGGGGAGGCCAACCCTTTGTCCATCAACTGATGGGCCAACCCGCCAGCCAGCGCCGCCAACACCTGAGACAGCGACTTGTCCCGATGGGGCTTGCATTCAAAATAAAGACAATGCACCTGCTCGGGCAAAACGTCGGGCAGGCGATGGACCAGCGAGGTCTTGCCGATCAGGTCCGGACCGTATACAATGAGAAAGCGACGGTCGAGGGTGAGTTGTTGCTCTACCCAGATCAAGGCATCGTCGCGGCCAAAGAACATGGCCGGGCCCTGGACAGGCCGCCCGGCGTGATAAGGGTTAACTAAATTGCTCAAGGTCGAAACTCCACAGATCAGGCATAGGTGCCAGTCACCTAAACCAAATTATAGCATCCTTCAGACTGAGCCACAACTGAAGTGGCCACCAACAGACGGGCCGTGGCCCCATCCAGCGTTGCATCTTGCCAGCGGGCGTCGAAGCCGGCCGCCCGGAGAGACGCCAGCGGCTTCGGTTCGGGGATCTCCCGTTGGCCGGTGATACGATACAACCACTCGACGAAGCCTCGCAGGGGGCCAGGTCCCTTCAAATAGCCCTTCACCACGATCACCAAACGGCCCCCCGGTTGCAAAACGCGAGCGACTGAGGAGAGCGTTTGGGGGTCCAGGATGAAATCGGTGGGGAAGGTGGTCACGACGTTGGCGAACGAAGCGTCGGGGAAGGGGAGTTTTTGCGCCTGGCCGCGCACCAGCCGGGGAGCCATCCCCTGCCACAGCAGACGTCGCCGCGCCAGACGGGCCATGTACGGCGACAGGTCCAGCCCCACCGGCGACATCCCCTGCGCCACCATGTCGGCCATAAGGCCGCCGGTGCCGTAGGCCAGTTCCAGGGTGGGGCCCTCTTGCAAAAAGAGGGTGACGGTCCGCCGCCAGGTCGCCCACTGTCCAAACGAAACGAGCCAGGCTACCAGATCATAGGTCCAGGCCAATTGATAATAGAGCAGGTGAAAGGCAAGCCGCAAGAGCCAGCGAGGTAAACACATCAGTCACGCAACAAGTCCCGAAGCAGGTCGGGGCAACAAGTCCCGAAGCAGGTCGGGGCGCAGGGTGATGATGGCATCCACACCCCAGCCGATCAGGCGACGCATCACCTCCGGGTCCTCACAAGTCCAGGGGTGCACGGCCAGTCCCCGGCGGTGGGCGGCGGCGACACTCTGCTCGTCGACCATGTCCCATCGGGGATGGAGTGCATCTGGCCGGGCCAGCGGTTGCAGCCAGCGGTCGCGCAAATAGCGAGGCAGGCCGGGCGCGTAGAGCAGTCCGGTGGAGATGTTGCGATTCAGACGACGGACGCGCCAGATCGCCACCGGGTTGAACGAAGAGATAATCACGCGATGGACCATGTTGGCGTCTTCGACCAGCCTGACGACCTCCGCCTCCAACCCGTCGGTGAAGGGGCTCGTTGTTTTAAGCTCGATGTTGAGCACCAGCCGGGGGCCAAGTTCGTGCAATACCTGGGCCAGGGTGGGGATGCGCTCACCCGCGAACTCGGGCGCATACCAGCTACCGGCGTCGAGGGCTTGCAACTCGGCCAGGGTAAGGTCTTTGACTCGCCCCCGGCCGTCGGTGGTTTCGTCTACTACGAAGTTGTGGATGACGACTGCCTCGCCATCTTTGCAGAGCTGCACGTCGAGTTCGACTCCGTCGGCGCCCATTTCGGCTGCCAGCCGGAAGGCGGCCATCGTGTTGTCGGGCGCCCAAAGTCTGGCTCCACGGTGCGCCAGGATCAACGGTCGGTGGGAATGGCTGCTGCGATGGATGGCCATTCACTCAACTCCCCACTTCCGTTCTCCAGCCGATTCAAAAAGGCCAGCACCACGTCGGCAAAGCTCTGGGGGCGAGCCAGGTGCGGGTTGTGGCCTATGTCGGCGAAACAATACCCCTGGGCCGCCGGCAACAGATCAACCAGCGATTCAAAGGAGTTGGGAGAAAGCAGTTGGTCGCGGCAGCCCCACGTCACCAGGGCCGGTGCCGTCACCCGTCCCAGGCGGGGCCGCAGATCGCTGATGGTGGGAATCGTCTGTATAATGCGGGGGTCGGCACGCTTGTAATCCAGGGCAACCTGTCGGCGCAACGCGGCAGGCGCATCGGCGACGTCGCGCTCATTCCAATAATGGCTGGCCTCGATGAGCCAAAGGGGGGCGTGGCGAAAGAAGAATTCACCCAGCGTCAGCACCTCCAGTTCACTCAGCAGCCGCCAGGCAAATTGGTGGGGGCTGTAGAACTGGTGATAGCTGTAAAGGGGATCAACCAGGACCAGGCCGCGCACGGCCCCCGGGTGGTCGAGCGCATGCCGCAAGCTCAGGTAGCCCCCCATCGAATGCCCCAACAGGACGGGCCGCCGGATGTCGAGCGCCCGCATCCACCGCGACAGGTAGTCCACGTAGTCTTCGATGGTGTGGTCGTGAGAGAGGCGGGGTCCCTGCCCGTGGCCCAACAGGTCCAGAGCGTAGGCGGTGTAACCGGCGTTTGCCAGCGCCGGCAAAAACCAGTCCCACTGCTTCAGCGACGCGGCCCAGCCGTGGAGAACAACGACGGGAGGTCCCCCATCGCCGGCCTGGGCATAGTGCGCGTAGCTGCCGTCAAAATAAACGATCTGCGTTTTCAACGATGATGCCTCTTCTTCGACAGATTCTAACCCCCAGCACGCCAGGGAGTTTAACACGCCCCTTGGGCTTTGTCAATCGTTCGGCTCTGCCTCGCCTCATTCTGCACCGGGCTTGTCAACGTGGGTGGGGTAGACGGGTGCATTTCAGGGCACAAACGCGGTTGAAACCGCGCCTGCAGGCCTGACGGCCGGGCGTCCACCTCCCGTGGACGCCAGCGCGTCGGCCTGGGGCCTTCAGGCGCGATTTTAGTCGCTATCGCCTGATGCCGGGCCAGATAAAAGACGCATCCTGCCATAGAATTGAAATGCACCCGGAGTAGACTATTCATAAAACTAAAGTGATACCTGAACGCTTACGTTACCTCAACTCATTTGAAACACACCCAGGCGATTTGGGCAGCCGAGGGAATGCAATGGCAGATTACAGAGCAAAAGCGTACGATCAATTTATGCGGCCGCTGGAGTGGCTGGGATTACGAGGTTGGCGCTGGCAATTGCTGCGCCGCGTGGAACCCCCCGTGCTGGAGGTGGGAATCGGCACGGGCGCGTCGTTGCGTTGGTACAACGGACAGTGGCCGCTGGTAGCGGTAGACCGGGAGGGAGAGATGGTCCGGGCAGCGAGGGAGCGAGCCGTCGCCCTGGGCAGCCCGGCCGCAATCGGACAAATGGACGCGCAATACCTGGCCTTTCCCGACGCCACGTTTGCCAGCGTTGTCACCAGTTTGGTCTTTTGCAGCGTGGCCGATCCGGTGCAGGGATTGCGCCAGATTCGGCGCGTGCTGCGACCCGGCGGCCGGCTATACATGCTGGAGCACGTCCGCCCCGATCACCCGCTGCTCGGCCCGCTGGCCGATCTGCTGAACATTCCCTGGCATGCCCTCACCCAGGAGTGCCATCTCAACCGCCGCACAGCCGACAACGTGGTCACGGCCGGCTTTAAACTGGAATCGGTGGAGAGGCGATTGGGGGGAGCGGTCAATTTGATCGTGGCCCGGGCGTAGCCCTTATGGCCCCACGTACAGGTATTGCAGGGCCGGCCCGTGCCCCCGGTCGAGGAGTTCCAACACGTTGGCCAGCGGATCGGCGGGGCGGGTCAACTTGAATAACCCCTGAAACACGCCGAGCGATGGCTCGTATTCCACGATACGCGGCTCGCCTTCGATTCCGCCCAACTCGGCGGCGCGCTGGATGGCGTCGGGCAGGTTGCCCAACCGGTCTACCAATCCCAGACCCAGCGCCTGCCGTCCGGTGTAGACTCGCCCGTCGGCCAGGGCCTTTACCTGATCCACCGGCAGTCCGCGCCCCTCGGCCACGACCTGCACAAACCCCTCGTATGCCTCGTCGATGATCGCCTGCCAGGTGGCGATCTCCTCGTCGGTCATGGAGCGGAAGGGGCTCCCCTCGTCTTTGAACTTACCGCTTTTGATGGTGGTAACTTCCACGCCGTATTCTTTCAGCAATTCGTCGACGTGGATGAACTGGCTGATGACGCCGATGCTGCCGGTCAGCGTGTCGGGGTTGGCAAAGATCTCGTCGGCGGGGGCCGAAACGTAGTACCCGCCAGAGGCAGCCAGATCACCCATCGAAACGACGACCGGCTTGGTCATAGCCAGCACTTGCTGGTGAATTTCGTGCGAGGCGACGACGCTGCCGCCAGGACTGTCCACGCGCAAAACCACCGCCTTCACGTCGGCGTCTGCTTCGGCCCGTTTCAGATAATCTACAATCACGCCCGAGTAGGCTTCGGAGGGGGTGGTGAATGGGCTCACCTCTGGGCTGCCAGAGAGGATGACACCCTCAACACGGACGACGGCCACCGCTGGCCCGGTGGGCAACTCGGCCCCGCCCACCGACGCGACGACCACAAAAATTCCGGCACAACTGGCGCACACCAGGGCCAACACCAGCCCTCCGCCGACGGCCATCCACAAAAGTCGTTGTTTGGTTGTCATCTTGGGTTTCTCTCCTGTGAGGCTCACGTATGAAAAGTGTGCCGACATGTCACCGCGAGCCGGAGGCGAAGCGGTCTCAGCCGTTGGTGAACGGGGATGGGCGCATTTCAGGCACAAACGCGGTTGAAACCGCGCCTGCAGGCCTGACGGCCGGGCGTCCACCTCCGTGGACGCCTCGGCCTGGGGCCTTCAGGCACGACTTTA
>JAJRXB010000290.1 GCA_024276515.1 Chloroflexota bacterium | reverse complement strand
GTTCAAAGCTCTGGAAGAATCAAACTTTGTAGCAGTCTGTAGCCGTGACCCGGCGAAAGCAGGGGCCTTTGCCGCCCGATACGATGTGAGGGCCTACACCGATGTCGAGGCTATGCTGCAGGACCCTGAAGTACAGATGGTCTCTATCTGTACTCCGCAACACACCCATCCCCAACTGACGGTGGCTTGCGCCGGTGCCGGGAAACATGTCCTCGTCGAAAAGCCAATGGCTGTTGATTTGAAGGGCTGCGATCAGGCCATCGAAGCTGCCGACGAGGCTGGAATCAAGCTGGGTGTGGTCAGCCAACGACGCTTTTACGAGCCGGTGCAAAGGGTAAAACGTGCAATCGAAGCGGGTAAGATCGGGCGGCCGATTCTGGGTACGGTCACTGTGATGGGCTGGCGAGATGAGGCCTATTATCGGCTGGACCCCTGGCGCGGCAGGTGGGCGACTGAAGGAGGAGGCGTGTTGCTTACCCAAACCATCCACCAGCTTGATCTCTTTCAATGGTTTATGGGACCTGTGGAAGAGTTGTTCGGCTACTGGGCGAATTTGAATCACCCCTACATCGAGGTGGAGGACACCGCCATCGCCGTGGTGCGCTTCAAAAGTGGCGCGCTGGGCACCATTCTGGTGAGCAACTCACAGAAGCCAGGCTTTTACGGCAAGATACACGTGCACGGCGAGAACGGGGCTTCACTGGGTGTGCAAACCGACGGCGGTTCGCCCTTCGTCGCGGGTGTTACCCAGGCGATTGAGCCACCGATCAACGACGTGTGGACCGTGCCGGGCGAGGAGCATCTGTTGTCCTGCTGGCAGGCAGAGGACCGGGCACGTTGCCAGGCCGTCGACGTGATGACACATTATCATAATTTGCAGATTCAGGACTTCTTGCAAGCTATCATCGAGGACCGGGAGCCGGCCATCACCGGACGCGAGGGGCGCAAACCCGTCGAGATTTTTACCGCCATCTATCGCTCGCAACGGGACCGACGACCGGTCAGCTTCCCATTGGACGCAGTCGAAGGGTCGGAACAGTTCGACGGGCGATTGGCGTAGGAGAACCCACTATGTCGCCTTCTTCTTTCAGGGCCACGCTGGTTGATTATGACGAGGATCTCTTCGCGCCCCCAGATTGGGTGAGCGAGGAACTGGCTCACTATGGCATCGAGTGGGTGGCAGGTCAGCACCGCACCGCCGAAGCGGCCCTGGAAGCGGCGCGGACCGGCGACGTGGTGATGATTCAGTCGGTGCGGCCATTGCTGGTCCGGCCCGTCATCGAGCAACTTGAGCGATGCCGGTGTATTGTGCGGTTGGGCATTGGCTATGACAACGTTGACGTATCGGCCGCCACCGAGCGGGGTATCCTCGTGTGCAACACACCCACCTATTGCCTGGACGACGTCGCCGACCACGCCCTGGCGCTGCTTATGGATGGCGTCAGGCACGTCGCCCGGCAGGATCGCTGGATCCGCGCCGGACGGTGGGACCGCACCGGGGCGCGCCCCGCCCGGCGTATGAAGGGTCGCACGATGGGGTTTGTCGCTTTCGGTCGCATTGCCCGCGCCCTGGCCGAGCGGGTGAGCGGCTTTGGTATGACTCTGTTGGCCTGCGATCCTTACCTCGACGCCGAAACCATCGCACGCCACGGAGCGCAGAAGGTAGAACTGGACGAACTGCTCCGGCGCGCCGATTTCATCTCGGTCCATTGCCCGCTGAGCGAAGATACTCACCACCTGCTGAGCGCCAGAGAGTTCGGCCTGATGAAAGAAGGGGTGTTCATCGTCAACACCAGCCGGGGGCCTGTCATTGACGAGACAGCGCTGGTGGCGGCATTGCACTCTGGCAAGGTGTGGGCGGCTGCGCTGGACGTGTTTGAGCACGAACCTTTGCCCCTCGATTCACCGTTGCGCGAGTTTGACAATGTGACGTTCACACCTCACGTGGGGGCCAACTCTTTGGAAAGCGTGGCCGATTTGTATCGCACCGGCTGCCAGATTGCCATCGACGTGCGCAATGGACGCCGGCCGCAATGGGTCGTCAACCCCCAAGTTGAAAGCACAGATGGTCCACTTGAGCGGGTGGGGGATGAATAAAGTGACCGGCACTTTTGTTGCCATTTCTAGTACTACAACCGTACTTCCCCTTTTGAGGGGGCAGAAGGTGACAGTCACCTGGGTCACTTGGTTGTTGCTTAAAAGGGAACCACTCTGGGAAAGGAACAAACAATGGCACACTATAGCAGACTCGAAGTGCTGAACATCATCATTGACACCGGCTTGGTCCCAATCTTTTACAACCAGGACGTAGAGGTTGCCAGGAAAATCGTCGCCGCCTGCGTGGCCGGGGGCGCCAGGGTGGTGGAGTTCACCAACCGGGGCGATTTTGCCTTCCAGGTCTTCACCGAGCTCTCGCGGTATTTCGTTCAGGCCGAGCCCAACGTCATCTTGGGCGTGGGCTCGGTCATCGACGCTCCCACGGCGGCTATGTACATCGCCAGTGGGGCTAACTTTGTGGTAAGCCCAATTCTCAATCCCGACGTTGCCAGGCTATGCAATCGGCGGAAGATCGCTTATCTTCCTGGCTGCGGCAGTGTCTCAGAGATCTCGGAGGCCGAGGAGCTGGGGGCCGAGATCGTGAAGGTGTTTCCAGGAAGTGGGGTGGGAGGGCCGGGGTTCGTCAAGGCGGTGCTGGGCCCCTGTCCCTGGACGCGGATTATGCCCACCGGTGGTGTGGCTGCCACCCAGGAAAGCATCAAGACCTGGTTTCAGGCAGGTGTGGCCTGTGTTGGGATGGGATCCAAACTGATCAGCAAGGACCTGGTGGGGGCCGGCGACTTTGGGGCAGTTTCGGAGAAAGTAGGCCAGGTATTGGCCTGGATCAAAGAAGCGCGAGAACAACGCGCGTAGCCTCGGTTGCCGGATAGAATGCCCTTGAGACTTCCGAAGTCGTAAGCGTTCGCCCTCCCCCTGTGAAGGGGAGGGTTGGGGTGGGGGTGGAGGGGACGCCGGAGAAACTCCCTGCATCCGGGACAGAATCTCTCTCCGGGCGAGATGCCACCCTCCCTCGGCCTCTCCCTGCCAGGGAGGGGTGAACGCTTACCCCAAGTCTTATGCCTGAGTAGTAGCGAATTATGTCTAAAATCTATTGACACGGGACGAGCTTTGTGGTATGATGTTGTTGTTTACTGTTAACAATCGACAGTTGTATGTTATCCGGTAACTGTCAATTGTCCGTCCCTTGCTCATTGCTCGTCAACCTCTCTATGCCAGCAGCAGTATTGCCTCTTGGACCAGCCTTCCTTCGGACTACCTAACTCGGACGAGCCGGAACCCCCATTCCGGAGACAGACCAAACAGGGCCGGGATGAGGGGATTAAGAGATGAAAATCAGGAAAATCCCTCTCATCCCCCAATCCCGGCAGAGAAATATTTGCTTTTCGTACAAGAATTTCATTGGAAAAGTGCTAATCTCGTAGTAAAGCCTTATCGGCTTGACGAGCTCAGACCAACGACAATGGAACAAAGTGTTCCCCTCGAATTAACCCCGGCCCGGAAGCGCGTTCTGGCAGATGAAGTGGCAGACGTATTGCGGGCTGCCATCTTGGACGGACGTCTTTCGCCCGAACAACAGATCCGCGAAAAGCAAGTTGCCGACATGATGCAGGTGAGTCGCGGTCCCGTGCGAGAGGCTTTGACGCGCCTTGAGCGGGAAGGCCTGGTCTATAAGATACGCAATCGTGGAACTTTCGTGGCCCGTTTGTCGCTCGAGGACGTGGAAGAGGTGTACACTCTTCGCCGGGCATTAGAACTCCTCGCTGTAGAATGCTTCGTGAAGAATGCAACCCCTGATGACATCGCCAAGCTAGAGGGAGTGATCGAGCAGATCTCTCAATACATAGTACGGGGCATCACCCCAAAAGAAGCCGCCGACCTCGACATCCAGTTCCACGAGACGTTGGTCCGAGGGGCCGGGCATCAGCGGTTGCTTGAAACCTGGTTGAACCTGCGTGAGCAGGTTCGGATTTTATTGCTATCGCGCAACGTGGCTGATGGGGACTTCCGCGATCTGCTCGTAGGCAGCCACCGCGACTTGCTGGACGCTCTTCGTGATAGAGACGGCGAACGGGCGGCAAGCCTTCTGGCTGAGCACACAGATATGGCTTACACCCGGTTGCTTAAAACGTATGACGGGGACCACCGGGGATAGGGGGTTAGGGCTTGTAAGGAAATAGCTTCCCGTTTTCGACACTAGCAAAAGTCATCCTGAGCCGTTCGGCTGAGCTCATGCCGAAACCTGTCGAAGGAGGACTTTTGCGGCTCTGTGGCTTGAGCTCAGCCGAACGGCTCAGGATGATTCCTCGCTGAACACCAAAGCGGGAAGTAATTCTTTTGCAGACCTTTAGGTGAAGGGGGCGCCGGAGAAACTCCTTACGTCCCGGACGGAATCTCTCTCCGGGCGAGGTTCCACCCTCCCCTGGCCCCTCCCTGCCAGGGAGGGGTGAGCGCTTGCGCCGGAGAACTGGGTATGAAGGGTGAGATGATGCCAAATGACGACATTATGCTCGAAGTGAGAAATATCTCCAAAGCGTTTCCGGGTACGCAGGCCCTGGAGCAGGTAAGCCTTGCCGTTCGCAAAGGGGAGGTCCACGCCATCCTGGGCGAGAATGGTGCCGGCAAATCGACGTTGATGCTCATTCTGGCCGGGGTGCACCAGGAAGACAGTGGAGAGATCTTGCTGGAGGGTAATCCGGTCGAAATTCACGATCCGCACCATGCCCAAACGTTGGGCATCAGCATGGTGCATCAAGACCTGTCCCTGGCGCCATCTTTGAGCGTGGCCGAAAATATGTTTGCCAATCGCCAGCCCCTTACGCGCCTGGGGATGGTCGATTTTCCAAAGCTCTATCGGCAAACTCGTGAAGCTCTTGCCCAGTTTGAGATAGACATAGACCCCCGTCAGCCGGTGCGAGAGTTGAGTGTGGCCCTTCAGCAGGTGGTTGAGATCGCGACGGCTCTATCACGCAAGGCCAAAGTCCTCATTCTGGACGAACCGACTTCGGCCCTGACCGCTCACGAGACGGCAATCCTCTTCAAGATCATTAGAAGGCTCCGCGACCAGGGCGTGACCATCCTGTACATCACCCACAAGTTGAGCGAAGTGATGGAAATCGCCGACCGCTTCACCGTGTTGCGCGACGGTCGAGTGGTGGGAACCCTTGAAACCAAAGAGGCCACAGAGGACGACATCGTCCACATGATGGTCGGTCGTGAGCTCAGCCAATACTTCCCGGACCTGGGGGAAGTGACCGACGAGTGTCTGTTCGAGGTGAGGAACCTCACCGGACGGACCTTTAGAAACGTGAGCTTTAAGCTTTACAAGGGCGAGGTGTTGGGGATTGCCGGGCTGGCCGGGGCCGGTCGCACCGACATGGCCAGAGCGATCTTTGGCGCCGACCCATTGCTGTCCGGTGAAGTGTATCTCAACGGGCAAAGAGTGGAAATTCGCTCCCCGGCCGACGCTGTGAAACTCGGCCTGGGCTATGTGCCTGAGGATCGCAAAGAGGCAGGGTTGTTCCTGTCGTTAACCGTGAGGGAAAACACGGTGGCGGCAGGTCTTAAGCTGTTCAGCAATGCCATCTTTATGGATCATCGCAAGATGTTGCTGGCGGTGACCGACATCGTCAGAAGCCTGGATATCAAGACGCCGAGTCTGGAGCAGCAGGTGATGAACCTGAGTGGCGGCAATCAGCAAAAGGTGATGTTGGCCAAGTGGCTGGTGGTCAATCCCAAAGTGCTGATCGTGGATGAACCGACACGGGGCGTAGACGTGGGTGTCAAGGCGGACGTGCACCAGTTACTCAGAGACCTGGCCACGCGGGGCGTGGGCGTGATCATGATCTCCTCGGAGTTGCCCGAAGTGCTCGGTATGAGCGACCGCATCCTCGTGATGCGAGAGGGAGAGATTGTCGGTGAGATCTCTCACGCCGACGCGACGGAGGAGAACGTGATGAGCTACGCGGCCGGTGTGCAGGTTTGACGGTATCGCGCCTGATCCAACGAGAGACTTCTAATGGAGGAAGTTATGGACCCTGCTAATACCAAGGCAATCCTGGCCGAGCCCTCCGGGGCAGCACAGGCCACGGCAAAAGAGCGTCGAGATTTTATACACTGGCTAGGCCGAATCCTCAGAGTCCGAGAAGCCTTTCTGGTCGTGATCCTGTTGGTCATGATCGTCGTCATGTCCATCGTTGAACCCGGCTTCCGTTCGTCTGCCAATATCCGGGCGGTGTTGCTGGGGTTTGCCATGGAGGGCATTGCGGTCATCGGCATGACGATGTTATTGGTCTCGGGCGGCTTCGACCTTTCGGTGGGCTCCACTATGGCTCTCAGTGGCATGGTGACTGCCGCGTTGCTGCTCAAAGGCACCTCCATTCCGTTGGCCATAGTGGCCGGCCTGACCACAGGAGCCCTGGTAGGGTTGCTCAACGCCTGGATCATCGCCAAGATCGGGGTGAATGCCCTTATTGCCACTTTGGGCACGATGACCATTGTCCGTGGCATTGCCCTGACGGGATGGCAAGGCCAGCCGGTTATCAACCTGCCAGATGCCTTCAGAGGCATCGGTCAGGGGGTCTTGCTGGGTATCCTTCCTCTGCCGGCGTTCATATTGATCGTGTTGACGATTGTCTTCGACATCCTGATGCGGCGCGGGCGCTGGTTCCGCCAGTTGTATTTTGTAGGCGGCAGCGAAAAGGCAGCCCGCCTATCGGGCATCAACGTGACCCACGTGCGGATGATCACCTTCATCGCGGCCGGACTGTTGGCGGGCGTGGCCGGCATCGTCTCGACCAGCCGGCTTGGGGCTGCCTACCCCAACTCGTACGAACCGGTTGCCCTCCGGGTGATTTCTGGGGCCGTGATCGGCGGTTGCAGTCTGTTTGGCGGCGAAGGCAGCGTGATCGGCTCGGTTCTGGGTCTCCTTTTCATCGCGCTCATCCTTGATATTTTGGTGCTCCTGGGGGTGTCCCCCTATGCCCAGGGCATTGTTCAGGGAGTTGCGCTGATTCTGGCCGTTGTGGTCGACATCTGGTCCAAGCGACAGGCAGCCCGCGCCTGATGATTTTGCCCCCTGTTTACGTCTTAAGTCAACTGCCGAGGTTGTGAGGAGATTGTCTTCTCAGTCCAAGCTTCAGAAGGAAGGAGGTGGCATCTGATAAATGTCGCTAACTCTGCCCAACGAGAGCGTTGTGGAAAGCCCTTTGTAGTTCTGTACGACACACCAGGGAGGTGAAGAAAGTGAAGAAAATGAGTACCAAACGCGTGTTCTCCCGGCGAGAGGTGTTGCGTGGAAGCCTGTATGGCAGCCTGGGCCTGGCGGCCGGTGGCTTCCTGGGAGCCGCATGCACGCCTGGCGCTACTGCCACACCAGCTCCCGCCACCGAAGCGGCTATGGCCACAGAGGCGGCCAAGGAGGAACCAACCCAGGCCCCGGCGGCTCAAGAGCAGCCGCTTGAGTTTGTCATCGTAGGCGGCGTCTGGAACATCGGCTGGTGGATCGACCCTCGGATGGGATGGACGGCGGCTGCCAAAGAGTTGAACATCAACATCACCGAGGTGGGGCCGGTGGACTTCAACGGAGCCGACCAGGCCACCATGATGGAGCAGACAATCGCTACCAAACCCGACGCGATCATCATGACCCCCCTCGACCCCGACCAACTGGTTGACCCCTGCCGCAAGGCCACCGAAGCCGGCATCCCCGTGATGATCTTCAACTCCGACATCCGCGACCCGCGCTGGCGACTGGGCCTGATCGGCATGCAAAACTTCAACGGCGGCTACCTGCAGGGCAAATACGTCACCGATACCTTGCTCAAGGGTGAAAAGGCCAAAGCCCTGATCATGACCATCCCCGGCGTGGAGAACCACGAAAGCCGCAAAGCGGGCTTGCTCAAGGCTTTTGAAGAGTCTGGCAACGTCGAGGTGGTAGAAATCGTCAATGACCAGGCCGACTACACGGTGGGCCCCCAGGTCGCGACCGCCGCCCTCCAGGCCAATCCCGACATCAACCTCATCGTTGCCACGGACGCCACCGGCGGCGAGTCCGCCTCCCGCGCCGTGACCGAGATGGGGCGCGTCGGCGAGATTCTGATCATGGGCATGGACCGGGACGACAGCATGCTCAAGTTCATCAAAGATGGCACCATGGCGGCCACGGCGGTTCAGCGCAATGCCCTGGAGCTATACCTGGCTACTGTCTACATGTATAACCACGTCAAGGGCAACTGGGTGAGGAACGCCTTCCCCAGCGCGCCGGATGATGCCTTGCTCTCGCTGCCGGCCCAGGTTCCACCGCTCACCGACACCGGCGTCATGTTCTGCACCCCGGAGAACGTTGACCTCTTCTTCCACGAGAAACCGGCGTGATCTTGCCTGTTCGGTGAGTGATGTCTTTTAACTCTAGACTGTCACCTCAACGTGGGAGATAGGCCTCCTGGGGCAGCCGCATTCTTCTTCTCCTATCCCCAGGAGGCCTTATCTTGCCTCGTCGTGGACAAACTCTGTTGATCCTGCCGGGTGGCAACGGCGAGGGGAGGGTTGCAATGAATTCTCGGGAGCGCGTTTTGACGGCGCTGAATCACCAGGAGCCCGACCGGGTCCCCTTCGACCTGGGGGGTACCGGGGCTACCGGGATCCATGTCACTGCCTACGAAAATCTGCGCCGGTATCTCGGCCTGCCGGCCGTCGAGATCCGCATCGATGACGTTATTCAGCAGTTGGCTGCTATTGATGAGGACGTGGCCGAACGGCTACAAACCGATTGCCGCAACGTGGCTCCGCGCTCTTCGGCCATCTACAACCTGGAATTTCGCGACGAGGGCAATTATACCGCCTACACCGACGAGTGGGGTATCGATTGGCGTATGCCCAAAGAGGGTGGTTTCTACTACGATATGTATCGTCATCCGATGGCCGGGGCCGAAACCGTTGAAGATGTCAGGGACTACGCCTGGCCTGATCCCACCGACCCCCATCGCTTCGAGGGGCTTCGTGAGCGAGCCAGGGCCGTGCACGACCAGGGCAAAGTCGTGATTCTGGGTGGCCTGTCGGCCGGCGTCACCGAGATGCACTCCTGGTTGCGTGGTTTTGTGCAATATTACATGGATTTTCATCTCCATCCAGGCCTGGCTGAGTACATTATGGACAAGGTCGTCGAGTTGAAAATGGCTTATTGGGAGTGTGCTTTGGCCGAGGCAGGTGAGTACGCCGACGTGATCATGGAAGCCGACGACATGGCCGGTCAGGACCGATTGTTGATCTCCCCCGGCACCTATCGCAAATACATCAAACCTCGCCACACCCGACTTTTCTCGTTCATCAAGAAGCAGTCGCCGGTGAAGATATTCTTCCACACGTGCGGGGCGATCCGCCCCCTGATTGGAGATTTGATCGAGTCGGGCATCGACATCCTCAACCCGGTTCAAAAGAGCGCCGCCGGCATGGACCTGGCAGAGCTCAAGCGGGAGTTTGGCCGAGACGTGGTCTTCTGGGGTGGCGGCGTTGACACCCAACGAGTCTTTGGCACCGGCACCCCCCAGGAAGTACGCGACGACGTGAAGCGCAGCATCGACGCCCTGGCTCCCGGCGGTGGCTTCGTCTTTGGCACGGTGCACAACACGCAGGCCGACGTCCCGCCCGAGAACTTTATGGCTATGTGGGAAACAGTTCAGGAGTATGGCAAATATTAGAGCTGGACTTACGCATTAAGCAAAAGCAGGTGACTGTCACCTCAGCACAAGGTATGGCAAAATGAAGCTCAAGGATAAGATCGCTATCGTCACCGGCGCGGGCAAGGGAATCGGCAGGGGCATTGCCCTGCGGCTGGCCGAAGAAGGAGCCCACGTAGTGCTCAACTATGCTCACAGCGCTGCTGGGGCGGAGGAAATGGCCGGCAAAATCAGGGCCCTGGGCCGCCAGGCTTTTACCTTCCAGGCCGACGTGTCCAAAGCCGACCAGGTCCGGGCCATGGTTGCCAGGACCGTTGAAACCTTCGGTCGCGTGGACATTCTGGTCAACAACGCCGGCATAGATCCTCACGTCCCCTTTCTGGAAATGACCGAAGAGCAGTGGGACTGGATCATCGATACCAACCTCAAGGGCAATTTCTTGTGCAGCCAGGCGGCCGCGCGCGAGATGGTCAAGACAGGGGGCGGCAAAATCATCATCATCAGCTCCATTCACAGCATCCTCACTTACCAGCACATTACCGCCTACGCCACCACCAAAGGCGGCCTGAACGCTATGACCCGTCAGCTTGCTCTGGAACTGGCTCCCTACCACATTAACGTCAACGGTGTGGCGCCGGGGGCCGTCCACGTGGACAAGTTCTACAGCGTCGTCCCCAACTATGACCCGCACATGTTCGATCACGAAATCCCGCTGGGCTTTATAGGCTATCCCGAAGACGTTGGGGCCGCCGTCGCTTTTCTCGCCTCCGACGACGCCAGATACGTCACCGGCCAGGTGCTGTTCGTGGACGGCGGCACCAGCGCCCGCATGTTCCTGGGTGTCAGCGAGAAGAAGACTGATTTGCTGGAGGATGTCAAGACCCTGGAGAAGCAAGGTTAGCGAGGTTCGGCGATGAGCGAGTTCTCCGGGTGGCGCGGGTTTGACCTTGCCGAGCGCCAGGCAAAGATCGAACGGGCATTCAATCGGAGCGAAGTCACCTCGGCCGACGATGTGCCCATTATGATCAACACCCCCTGCTACTTCGCCTTCGGCAACGCGGATGTGCCGGCGGACTATTTTACCAACCCCGCCAGCATGGTCGAGTATCAGGCTCAGGGCTACGAAAAGCATCTGGCGACGGTTGAGGACGACTACGTTCCGTATTTTATGCCCTGGTTTGGCACCGGCGTGCTGGCCTCTGGCTTCGGCTGCCAGATCAAACTCCAGCCTGGCCCCGGCAACGACCCGGCTGTGGCTGCCCCTTGCATAACCTCGCCCGCCGATGCGGCCCGGCTCAAGATGCCGGATCCGTACAGAGACGGCTGGATGCCCCGCGTGCTCGACGCCATTGACTACGCTCGCGCCCACAGCGACTTGCCCCCCGGCCTCACCGACATGCAGGGCCCCCTGGACACACTGGGGCTGATGTGCGGACAGGCCCGGCTCTTCGAGTGGATGTACAAAGAGCCCAGGATGGTCCATGAACTCTTCGAGTTGGTGACTGAGGCCTTCATTGAGTGGGTGAAGGTGCAAAAGAAGCACATCGGCGAACCGCTGGATCGAAGCAATGGCCTGCAGGGCGTCTGGTCGCCCGCCGGCGTTGGCATTTGGGAGTCGGACGACGACCTGGTATTGCTGGACCCCGGCCTGTATCGGGAATTCGTCGTGCCCTGCGTCTCGCGTATCTTCGAGGCCTTCGAGGGCGGCAGTGTCCACTTCTGCGGGGACGGTGTTCATCAGATCGAAAACCTGCTGCAAATCGGCAACCTGCGCGTTGTCAACAACTCGCCGATGGGCAATTTCAAGGCGTTCGCTGCGCTCAAGCGACGGTTGGGCGACCGGGCGACGTTGCAAATCCAGGATGCCTCTCCCCTGGACGTGGAGAGCTATTACCCCCGCCTGTTCGCCGAGATAGACGATTTTCGGGGCATCATTTTAGCCCCATTCGTCATCGACTCGATGGGTATGGACGAGGGGGGCGGCTACATTCCGGTTGATTGGGACCCCTACGAGACGGCCAACCGCATCGTCGCCGTCACCCGCGACTGCGTTCGCAAGAAGCTGGCCGGAGAACCGATCTTGCCGGAACCGATTGGGGCGGTTTTCCCCGTCGCCAAACCCGTCGAAGCGGAGAAGAAGACCCGCCCAGAGCTGGCCGTCGGCCAGGAGGCTGCCCTCGAAGCGGTGCGAGACCGGCTGATCAACTTCGATAGTGAGGGCATCAAGGCCGCTGTGCGCGCGGCCCTGGACGCCGGCTTGCCCCCCTTCACCGTTGTTACTTTGGGCATGGCCGAAGGTATGGCCGAAGTCGGTCGCCTGTACGAAGCGGGGGAGTTCTTCCTGCCTCAGTTGGTGATGGCCGGCGCCACGATGAGAGAAGGCATGACCGTCCTGGAGCCCTTGCTGAAGGGCGAGGGTGAAGGCCAGAGCAAAGGGACCGTCGTGATCGGCACCGTCGAAGGGGACTTGCACGACATCGGCAAGAACATCGTCAAGACGCTGTTGGAGGCGGCCGGCTTCACCGTGCACGACATCGGCGTTGACCAGCCGGTCGTCAACTTTGTGAACGAGGCTCGTGAAGCCAATGCCGGGATCGTCGCCATGTCGGCATTGCTCACCACCACCATGCCCAATATGGCTGAAGTCGTTGATGCGCTCAGAGAGGCTGGGCTGAGTGAGCGGGTGCGGGTTATGGTGGGCGGCGCGCCGATCAGCCGCGAGTTCGCCGATCAGATTGGCGCCGAAGGCTATGCCCCCGACGCGGTCAAGGCCGTCCGCGAAGCTGAACGACTGATGGAGCTATCGCATGCCAAAAATCGGATTTATGATCAGCCCGCCCCATGAGTACGCATCGTGGGCGGCTTTTGAAGAGGGCCTGAAGACCCTGTCTGAACTTGGATACGACGGCGTCGAGATCGGCCTGCGGAATCCCACCGACCTGGACGCCGATCGGCTGGAGAAGGCCCTGACCGATCACAGGCTGGCTCTGTGTGGTGTTGCCACCGGCGCGTCGTATTTTGACGAGGGCCTGTGCCTCACCAGCCCGGACGCCTCGGTCAGGGCGCGTGCGGTCGTGCGACTGAAGGCACACGTGGACCTGGCCGAACGCTTTCGCTCGGTGATCGTCGTCGGCCAGATGCAGGGCTTCAAAAGTGACGAGCCAGACCGGGAGACGGCCAACGCTCGCACCGTCGAGTGCCTGCAACGGGTGGCCGGGTACGCTGCAACGAAGGGGGTATCCCTGGTGCTGGAGCCGGTCAACCGGTTTGAGGTGGGACACAACCACACGGCAGCCGAGGTGCTGGAGCTGATCGACCGCGTCGGGTCTCCGGCGCTCACCATCATGCTCGACACCTTCCACGTCAACATCGAGGAGACCTCGCTGGATGGACCGGTGCGGCTGGTCGCCGGCCGGCTGGGGCACGTTCACGTCTTCGAGAATCACCGGGGATTGTTCGGCACCGGTCACGTGGACCTGGGGCTGATTTTGCGGACCACCCTCGAGACCGGCTACCAGGGGTATTGGGTCTTTGGCGACTTCAGCCCCAACAGTCTGTCGGTGCGCGCGGCGGCGGCGATGGACTTTTTGCGCCGGGCCGAGCTGATTGCGTAGGGATGCCGTCCCCACCGCTGTGTGTTCAAGTATCGGCGTTGTCTACCCTCACGGTAGGGACGAGGCATTCCCAGCAACGGGTCTCTCAAGCCAGATTCCGGTGCATAAACCGAAGTTGTACGCTCAGTGCCTCGTCCCTACGCAGAACAGACGAGTTTGCAGCGTTTAAACTCGCAATTGATATGGGTGTGTTTCATCTCAGTTGGAGTGCGGAATTTATTCCGTTTTTTGAGCTGTTGGCAGAATGAATTCTGCACTCCAGCCTGTCACCTCAACTCATTTGAAACACACCCAATTGATATGACCCTTAAAATGCTCTCTCGTGGCGGATGGCTGGAGCACGCTCATGACTTTCAAAGTCGTCATCACAGATTGCGAGCACGGATACGTTGACCCAGAGACCGAAATCCTGAGCGCCGTCGGCGCTCGGGTGGAGTGGCGCGATTGCCGGACCGAGGAGGACGTGATCGAGGTGGCCGCCGACGCCGACGGTCTGATCATCGGCTACGCGCCCATCACCGCCCGGGTACTCGACGCGCTCCCGCGCTGTCGCATCGTGTCGCGCTACGGCATCGGCGTAGATATGGTAGACGTCCGGGCTGCCACACAACGTGGCGTGGTCGTAACCAACGTGCCCGACTACTGCCTGGATGAGGTCGCCGATCACACGATGGCACTGCTCCTGGCCCTCAGTCGCAAGCTCGTGGTTTTGGATCAGGCGGTCAGGGACGGCAGGGCTGTTGAGGGGGGGCAGTGGAACACGGTGGGCGTTGCCAGGCCAATATATCGTCTGAGCAATCAAACCCTGGGCATCATCGGCTTGGGGCGGATCGGACGGCGGGTGGCTCGACGGGCGCAGGCGTTCGGCATGCGGGTGATCGCCGCGCCCGACCCGGCTGTCGGCCGCGAAGAAGCAGCGACCCTGGGCATCACCGTCTTGCCACTGGATCAGATGTTATCCGAAGCCGACCACCTGACGCTGCACGTCCCACTCGTCGAGAGCACCCGGCATCTCATCAATGCAGACAGGCTCGCGCTGATGAAGCCAACCGCTGTCATCGTCAACACCTCGCGCGGCCCGGTGATCGAGGAGGCGGCGCTGGTCAAAGCCTTGCAGGACGGGCGTCTGGCGGGGGCCGGCCTCGACGTTTACGAGCGCGAGCCCTTCACCGCTGACAACCCGTTGCGCACAATGGATAACGTCGTGCTTTCTTCGCATGCTGCCTGGTACTCAGAGGATGCGCTACACGAGATGAAGGTAAAGGCAGCCCAGGCCGTGGCCGATTTTCTGCAAGGCCGGACGCCACAATCAATTCTGAACCCATCTGCGCTATCCAATCAGGAGGAAAAAATCCAATGAGTGTGCTCGACAATCTCCAGCAACGTGTGATCGAGGGCAAGATCACAGAGGTCGAAACCCTGGTCAAACAGGCGATGGACGAGGGGATATCGCCCGGCGAAATCCTCAATCAAGGTCTGATCGCAGCTATGACCGAGGTGGGACGTCTGTTCGAGGCCAACGAGTTTTACGTGCCAGAGATGCTGGTGTCGGCCCGGGCGATGAAGGCGGGTCTCGAACTGCTGCGCCCCAGCCTGGCCGAAGCGGACGTGCAGGCAGTCGGCAAGGTGGTTATCGGCACGGTCCAGGGTGACTTGCACGACATCGGCAAGAACCTGGTAGGTATGATGCTGGAAGGCGCTGGTTTTGAGGTGATTGACCTGGGCGTTGACGTGTCGCCGCAGAAATTTGTGGATGCGTTGAAAGAACATCGCCCGAATCTGGTGGGATTCTCGGCGCTGCTCACCACCACCATGCCGAAGATGAGAGCCAACATCGAGGCGCTGATGGAGGCCGGCCTGCGGGACAGCGTCAAGATCATGGTCGGTGGGGCCCCCATCACCGACGAGTTTGCCAGAGAGATAGGCGCCGACATCTACGCACCCGATGCCTCGTCGGCCGCTTCCCGCGCCAGGCAGGCCGTGGCCTGAACGATTGTCCCTGAGGAGGAGAACCATGCGCCAGGTGACCCTGGGCTTGATCGTGGGCAACCGGGGCTTCTTCCCCGGTCATCTGTGCCAAACTGGTCGCGAGACCATGCTACGGGTGCTGGACGAGGTGGGGATCAAAGTCGTCACCCTCGGCCCGGATGACACTGAGTTCGGCAGCGTGGAGAGCCTGGCTGACGCCAGGAAATGCGGCGATCTCTTCGAACAGCACGCCGACGAAATCGACGGCATCCTGGTCACGCTGCCCAACTTCGGCGACGAGCGAGGCGTGGCCAACTCGATTCGCTTCTCCGGTCTCGACGTGCCTGTGTTGGTCCACGCCTTTCCCGATGATGTCCGGCAAATGACCATCGAGAATCGTCGCGATAGCTTCTGCGGCAAGATGTCGCTTTGCAACAACCTCAGGCAGTACGGTATTCCCTTTACCCTCACCCGACTGCACACAGTTGCTCCCGAGTCCGACAG
>JAJRXB010000289.1 GCA_024276515.1 Chloroflexota bacterium | reverse complement strand
CCATCACGTCAAGTGGATCGGCCACGACGACCTGGGGCGGCCCCGCGACGGAGAGGCGGATTTCGTCGTCGCCCACCCACATCTAGGTGTCCTGGTCGTCGAAGTCAAAGGCGGGTGTATCCGGTTCGACGTGGCAACCGGGCACTACATCAGCACCGACCGTCACGGCATTGACCACGACATCGGCGACCCGTTTGAGCAGGCCACTGCCAGCAAGCATACCCTCATCGCCAAAGCCCGTTCCATGCCTGGCTGGCCCCGGCGGCGGGTGGTGTTTGGCCACACGGTTGCTTTCCCTGACGTGGCCGTCGAGGCCGACTGGCTGCGCCCCAATGCCCCCCGCGAGATCATCGTGGATGCGATTGACCTCGTGTCACTCGAGGAACGCCTGCGAGGGGCACTCGGCTTCTGGCGAGGCAAGCAGCCCACGGATACACCCCCCGGTCGCAGTGGGATAGAGGTGCTGGTGCGACTGCTGGGCCAATCGCGCCACATCCGTCATCCCCTGCTGGCCGAGCAGGCCCGCGCCGATGCGCAGGCTATCGTTACGCTGACCGAGAAGCAGTTCCGCTATCTGCACTTCCTCAGCGGGCAGAGGCGCGTGGCCATCGCCGGCTGTGCCGGTTCGGGCAAGACGTTTCTGGCCGTGGAGAAGGCCCGCCGTCTGGCTGGTGAGGGATTGAAGGTGCTTCTGACGTGCTACAATCGTGCCCTGGCCGATCACTTGGGCGACACGCTGGGCTATCGTCAACAGTTCGACGTGTTCAACTTCCACCAGTTGTGCGTCCATTGGGCCCGACAGGCCGGCAGGCCGATGCCCTATCAAAAGAACCCGCCGCCCGATTATTTCACCGCGACGCTGCCCGATGCGCTGATGACGGCCGTTGATGAACTGGGCTCACAGTATGATGCGATCATCGTGGACGAGGGCCAGGATTTTCGGAACGAATGGTGGGAGGTCCTGCCCTGGTTGTTGCACGATCCCGCCAACGGCATTCTGTATGTCTTCTACGACGACAACCAGCGGGTCTACTACGACCGCAGCCCGATTCCCATCGAGACCGCTCCCTACGTGCTGAACGAAAACTGCCGCAACACGAGACGAGTTTTCGACGTTGTTGGACGCTTTTATCAGGGTGAGGAACTGCCTGTTGTGCTCGGGCCGGAAGGCCAGCCAGTTGAGGTCATCCGATACGCTGGTGAACGAGAGGGTCGAACGAGACTCCGCAAAGTGTTACACCGCTTGTTGAGCGAGAAGGGCTTCGCGCCTGAAGAGATCGCCGTGCTCACTGCCCGGGGCTCACGGTCGAGCCACATCCTGGGACAGCGACTGGGCAACGTGCAACTGACCGACCAATTGCCTCTGAAGCCGGGAGAGGTTCTGGGCACCACCGTCCGTCGTTTCAAAGGGCTGGAACGGCCGGTAATCGTCCTGTGTGAGATGGATGGGGGGATGTCAACGGAAGAGGCGGAAACACTCACCTACGTCGGCACATCCCGCGCCAAGGCCTACCTGGTAATCTTGCTGGGCCAAGACGCGCCAGCCGCCGTTCACTGCGCGTTATCCACACGGCTTTGATCAAGGAGAGAGAGGGAATGACACAGCAACCAGACGACCGAGCACAACAAGCCAGGCAATTCTACGAGGCGGGGAGCTATGAGGAAGCTGGCAAGCTCTATCACCAACTATGGGATGAATGTGGGGATGCGTTCTCAGGAGGGCGGTACGCTTACTGTCTGCGCAAGTGCGGCTATCCCAAGCACGCACTGCGCGTGGCACGCCAAGTGATCGGAAAACATCCTGACGACATCTACGTCCGCCGCGAAGTGGTCTGGGCTTTATACGATGCCGAATTCAAGCCAGCCAAGGAGCGCGGTGACCTCGGTGCTCTGGTGCGTGCTGGTCAGCAGATGCTCGACTTGACCGACGAGGAATTGCCGGTGCGTCTGGTCTCCTTCGCGGTGATGGGCCTGGCCAAGGAGAAGATGAAGTGGAGCGTGGTCTCGGATTGGTGTGACCGGCTGGACCGACAGCAGTTGAGCACCGAGCCGCGCGAAATGGGCGGTCGGCGGGTCATCTCAGAGCGCGAGCAATGGTACTTTGCCAAGGTCAAAAGCCTGATGCAACTCAAACGATGGGACGAAGCCAGGGAACTAGCCCTGGAGGCTATGCAGGCCTTCCCGCGCAAACGCGACTTTCCCCGCTGGGCGGCAGAGGCATTGGCCGGGCAGGGACAGGTCCCGGAAGCTATTGACGAACTGGAGTCGCTGGCCCAGCGGGGCCGACCGGAGTGGTATTTGCTGCACACCTTGGCTGAGCTCAAACTACGAAACGGGCAGGCTGACGAAGCCTATACCACCGCCTGTCGCGCAGCGCTGGCTCCGGGGGAGGACAAGGCTAAAGTGGGTCTGTATGGGCTCATTGGGCAGGTGGCATTGGCCCTGGAACGGTTCGACGTGGCAGCCCGGCACGCTATGTTGTCGCGATTGGTGCGAAGCGGGGTGGGATGGTCAGTTCCGGGTGAAGTAGTGCGTTTGGAATCCCAAGCTCAGGCAGCCAACGAGCAAGCCGGCCAACCGCCGTTTGACTTTCCAGAGGACATTCCGGCCTTGACCGCGTTGTGTCAGCAGGACTGGGAGCGAGTCGTCCCGCCCGAGCTTCGTCCACAACCGAGGGAGAAACGCCGCAGGCGGCCATCCCATCAACCTGTGGAGACAGACGGAGCTTTCCATACAGGCCGGATCAAAACTTACGTAGAAGACAGAGGGTTTGGTTTTATCAAACCCGATGACGGTGGGGACGATGTCTTCTTCCACATATCGGGGGTTCGTGATATCGAGCGACCGGAACAGGGTATGGCAGTCAAGTATCAGGTTGCCGAGACTCCGAGAGGTCTCAACGCAGTGAACGTGCAGCCGGCATAGGCAAAGCAATGACGAGATGACAGGCCAAGAGTTAAATGGATGTGCCGAACAACCTATTTGGGTATAAGCGACCAGTTACAACCTATCAGGATTTCGTGGGGCGACGAAAAGAAGTACACCGGCTGTTGACCAGCCTCGGGCATTCACAGTCGATCTCAGTTGTCGGCATACCTGGGATTGGCGAAACCTCGCTACTGCTTTGTGTCTTGCTGCCTGAGATGCTAGCTGAGTTCCGCTTCTCGTTTCAACATGTATTGCCTCTCTATGTCAACATGCATTCTCTGCCTGCGATTGATGCGAGTGGGTTCTTTGAGTTTGTCTTGACCCAACTAGAGGGTTTGGCCCAGCATCAGCGGTCTTGGGGAAACTCGTTTGAACGACCGACAAAGTCCCCAACGAATTCATGGTCACTCAACCAATTCCAAGACTATACTCGTCGTTTTTGGACACTGCGTCAAGCGGGCTTCACGCCGCTTCTCATGATCGATGAAATGGATTACGTTGTGGTAAACCCGAATGTAGATCTGTCCTTGTTCAAATATATGGCCGCTTTGGAAGCGGATGAACTGGCAGTATTCGTGTGGAGTTCACATCAGCGTATTGATGTTGTTGAGAACCGTGTTCGCCAGAGGCTCGGACTTCCAAAAGATCTCAGTTCAAAACAGCTACCAAATCTGCTTTATCTCTTGCCATTCACTCAACAAGAAGCAGAGCACCTCTTGTCTCGCCTCTTCCCAGAGCTATGTGCACATCCCAATATTCAACAATATGTGCTTGCACTCAGTGGCGGACACCCGTATTTGCTACAATTGGCAGCTTATCACGCGGCGGAACTGCTTCGCCTATGCGGTGCGCTGGATTTTCGATCGCTCTGGAATGCCTTCCTTCTCGACGCCGAACCGCTCTTTGACCAGCTGTGGGAGATTTTTGGGGAGGGTTTGAGGGAAGTCTCTGAAGCCTCGCTCGAGTCTTACTCACTTCGTGCAGGGAGTGCCCATCAGCATCATTGGCATTCGGACCCGTCAGTAAGGGAGCTCCTAACCCGAGGGATCTTGCTATCAGATGACAGCCATAGCTTCAGGGTGTTTTCATATGCCTTTGGCTATTATGTACTCCACCGACGCCGTCACGAGGCTCGAAAAAAGAGGAGAAAAGGCGAACTCTCGCAGTATTCGCTTCAGCAGGCGCTCTCTCACCTGAAGAATCGTCTTCAGTCTCATTCGCCCCCGGACCGGTATCAGCACTTTACCATCTTGGAGGCCCGGTTACTGGAAAACCTTCAAGCTGAAAGACTTTACGGCAGCAACGAGGTGATCCGTAGCGAACGCGCACGGATACTTGGCGAACTGAATCGAATTTCGCTCCAAGAGATTGGAACATCGTTTGTTGATCTAGCGAGGTAAATCATACCGTGGTGCTAACGTGATCAAGCTTGGGGAACTGAAAACCTTGATTACTGCCCGGGGCTGGCGCTGGACGCCCGGCAAGTCGATCCAGCACGGCGAGCAGATCGTCGTCACAGATGGGACACATCAAGCCAGCATCAACTCTTATCCCAAGCGGGGCAAACTGGTTATCGGCGGCCCCGTTTCGCCACTCCAGGCCGCACTCGTGGCCTGGATCGAGGGCGAAACCACGCCGGCGTCTCCTTCCACCCCAAGCCCACCGCCGCCGACCGGTACCCGTCTGGATGTGCTCAAGCAGTTCATCCGCGAGCAGGGCTGGAATTGGGGCCCCGGTGCCCACATCCCCTACGGCGAGCAAATCGTCGTCTCCGACGCTGGGGTGACGGCGCTGGTCAACTTCTGGCCCAGGCGGGGCAAGATGGCGGTGCAAGGCTCACCCTCGCCCCTCAAGGCTGCGCTGCAGGCCTGGGTGGATGGAGAAGCGGGCGGCACAACTGAGGCCGTGCCCACGACCATCACCGGCCCCCACATCGGCATGGATGAATCGGGCAAGGGCGACTGGTTCGGCCCGCTGGTGGTGGCGGCGGTCGCCGTGGACGAGCGGACGGCAGCGGCGCTGCGCAAGGTCGGCGTGCGGGATAGCAAGGCGCTGGCTCCGGCCGCCATCCAGCGCATCGCGGGCCAGATCGAGCGGATCATCCCGCCGGACCAACGCCACGTCTGGGTCATGGAGCCGGAGACGTACAACCGGCTGTACGCCGAGCACGACAACGTCAACCTGCTGCTGGCCGACGCCTACGCGCAGGTGGCGGAAAAGGTCTGGTCAGCCACCCGGACCGAGACCATCGTGTGCGACCAGTTCTCCCGGCGTGCCGACCGGCTGGAGGACGCCTTTGCCGCCAGGGGATTGCCCCATCCCGTCCAGCAGCACCAGGCGGAGTCGGCCAGTGTGGCAGTGGCGGCGGCGTCTATCCTGGCT
>JAJRXB010000288.1 GCA_024276515.1 Chloroflexota bacterium | reverse complement strand
ACCTGTGCCCCGAATGGGGTACCTGTGCCCCGAATGGGGTACCTGTGCCCCGAATGGGGTACCTGTGCCCCGAATGGGGTACCTGTGCCCCGAATGGGGTACCTGTGCCCCGTTCGGGGTAAGCAATTGCCACAATGCATCGTAGGAGATTGCTTCGCATCCTTCGGATGCTCGCAATGACAAGTGTGACATAACTACCTAAGATCGCAATACTCAATAGGCAGTGGCCGTCGCATATCGCTGCACCTCCAGGTAAATCGGCTTTGGCTCAAAGTCTGGGGTAACGAAGGTGAAGTAATCCAGGTAACTTCGGGCGGCCCAGGGATAGCGAAAGGCCCACAGGACCACCGCCTGGCACCAGTCCCAGTCCTGCGCCAGTTCGTAGGCCTGGATGGTGTAGCGGATGCGCTGGGCGGGCTTCACGGCCCGGGTCCAGCGGGGATGGTCGTTCCAGCCTCCCTCGGTGATGATAATCGGCTTGTCGGCGTCGCCGTGCTCAACCATCACCTGCCGCACCAGTTCCGTCCGCCGGAAGTTGACCACCGCCGGATCGGGTGGGTCGTCGGGGGGGTAAACCCAGCCGTAGGCGTGGACGGCCAACACGTCGAAGTAGTCGCCCGCGCCGGCGGCGTACATCCGGCGCAGATATTCCAGGTCGTCCATCCCCCAATCGCTGCCGGGCGGGGCCAGGGTGGGGGCCAGCGCGCCGGCCAGCACCTTCACGTTGGGATTCGCCTCTTTCGCCCGCCGATAGGCGATTTTGAGCATGTCGGTGTAGCCTTCGGGGTTGATGGGCTGGAAGCCCCACTCCAGCGCCAGGTTCGGCTCGTTCCAGATGATGATGTAATCCACGCGGCCCTCAAAGTGTGAGACGAAGGCGTAGACAAAATCGCCAAAGTCGTCGTACCGGTCTGGGGAAAGGTACGACGAGGCCGAGTCTTTGGGACGTGCCCAGCCGGGAACCAATCCCAGCCGGGCGACGACGGTCAATCCCTGGCGGTTGGCGTGATTCACCACCAGGTCGGCGTGGGTCCAGTCGTAGATGCCGGGCAATGGCTCCAGGTACGACCAGGGGAAGTATTCCACGATCCAGGGAGCCCCCATCTCGCGCACCATCTCCAGCGTGCGCTTGATTTTGCGGGGTTCCACTTCGTCGGTGAGGCGGGTGTGGACTCCCATCTTGGGGTTGACGGTGACGACCGTTTGCTGCGGACCCAACGGCACGCCGGTCGGCGGGGCCGACGCCGTGACGGTCAGCGTGCAAATCAGCAGCACCGCAGGCAAGACAACGCGCAATGGTTTACACCTTCCGATAATCGGCCGGGCAGGGGGGAGGCATCCCTGACGCCATACCTCTGTAGCCGAGCCCTCCGGCTGACCGAGGCGATTCACCCGGCAGCGGTTCCTCTGGCATGCCTCGCCCCTGCTTCGGCTTATCCGGTTGTGTCGTATGCAGTGAGTCTATGCCGTTCATTATAGTCACGTTGTCGGGGATGACAAAAGCCAAAGGCCGAAGGATCGCATCTCCTTCGGCCTCGGTCCAAAGATTCTGCCTGAAATTGAGAGTTCCCTCCCGGCTGCCTCGCCCCTACCAGTCCCTTTGAACCTGAATTCGTTACTACTCAGGCATAGGTGCCAGGCACTTATAAAAGCGTCTTTTTGCCAGGTTGACAGCGCGTACAAACTGATTTTGGCTCAGGTTATCTGCCAAAAGTGCCTGGCACCTGAGTAGCTTGACAATGTCATGTTCGGTCATATCACCCTGCCTGCCGAAGTGCCCGGCACAGGTAGCTTCCGGGCCAGGGAGGCACGGGCGGATCGTTCGTGCACCGTTATGTATATTGTTCGTTGACAGGCCTGCTGATTTCTGATACAATTTGAGCATAATCCTCTTCTCTTTCACTTCCCCCTCTTCTGGTTTCCCGGCAGAAGGAGAGTTGCGTGACCACCTCAGGCCCCGACAGGCGCAAGAACCCGGCGTCGCCGTCGGGGCCGGTTTGTTTCGGCAGAAGGCGGCTCTCACCGACGGGCCAGGGATTGGGCAGACGATGTGCGAATCTGCCCTGCGATTGCGTTCAATAGATAAAGGGCATTTCGTCCGGGCTCCCGGCTCCCCTTCGCCGGCCACCTGTGCCGCACCTCCCTGGCCCGCTGGCGCGAGCCAGGACGGGCAGGTGCGGCACTTCGGCAGGCAGGACTCCTTCGATACGGGTTGGCAATAAAAACGCCTCGCGGCTCTGGGTCAGCCCGGGGCGAGGGTGGCGCCCTGGCAGGCTACAGTGTACCAGGATAGCCCGCCGGTGTCGAGACTCGACGGGCTGATTGTTGCAATGGGCTTCGTGCTCCACCTCAGATGCTATCAGGCTGCCTGTCATCACCTTCTCGTCCCGCGAGGCGGCGACCACAGCCCGATTACCCAGCGGTGACTGGAAGACGCCGATCCACGGTGCGTGGCGGTAGGTCTGGACCAACGCCGTCCACAACCAGAGGGGTAGTTTGCCGCTGAGCACCACTCCTTTTCCCGGCGGCAACGACGGCAAGGTCAACCCTCTGCCTCGCCGTAGTCCAGGTAGCCCTCGGGTAAGGCCAATTCCAGCCGGGTGTGGGTGCGGCGGTCGAGACAACGGGCGGTCAGCAACGGAGACGGCGTGCGCCTCATCCAGGTGCTGATGGTCCCCTGGGGTGCCTACTTCCCCGCCCTGCGCGACCGGTTCGGGCCATTTCTGGACGAGCCCAAGATTTTTGGGTAGGGGGCATGCCTATGTCCAAAGCCCTGTCCCTGCAGATCCATAGATACTCTTGCCCAAGAATCTGGGACAGGCTGTTCACAGCATAGCACGATCAGGGCTTTTCAACGTTCTAGCGCGAGCAAGGTGACAGTCACCTTGTTCGGCATGACACGTTGACAAAAACGGTAAGAAATGGTTGTCAAGTGCCTTCCTCTCGCCAAAAGATCGGAGGTGACTGTCACCTGGGTTAATT
>JAJRXB010000287.1 GCA_024276515.1 Chloroflexota bacterium | reverse complement strand
CGGCCGGTATGATCCGCCTGGAGACGACGACCGAGGAACTGGCGCGCACCGTCCATCCCCACCCGACCTTATCTGAAGTGGTGATGGAGGCTGCTCACGCCGTGTTAGGCCAGGCGATTCACATCTAGGATTCTCCCCCAATGAAATGCATCCTTTCCGCCGGCTGCATTTCAATTCTATTGGCGTCGCCTGGGACTGCCCGTCCTGCCTGCACCTGGGGTGCGGCACAGGTGGCCTCCGGGCCCGGGGAAAGCCCCAGGCTAACACTTGCGCCTGCGCGCAGTGCAGGTGCAGGGGAAGGACGCTGCCCATAGGTCCCCTTTGGGGAAAAGCGCCCTAAATCTCCGTCTTGGAGAGACGCTATAGCCTGCTTTTAGCGGGCTTGAGATCTTAGTACAGCGAGGCATAAATACGTTCCCGGTTTCTCGCGGCCTTTCTATGGGAGGAAAGCCGCCCCGGAATGGGGATTCCGGGGCTACGGGAGCCCTGGTAGCGCCGGAATCCCCATTCCGGGGTGGGGCTATGGCCTGGACTACCACGCTTACCTGCGCGTGCTGGAGACGGTCATCATCCGGGCGTTGGCCGCGTTTGGCGTAGTCGCCGGCCGCGAGCCGGGCTACACCGGCGTGTGGGTGCCGGGCGTCCCTGCGGCCAAGATTGCTGCCATCGGCGTTAAGGTAAACGTGCGTGGCATCACCAGCCACGGCTCTGCCCTCAACGTGGCCCCCGACCTGCGTTACTTCGAGTGGATCGTTCCTTGCGGCATCGTCAACCGGCATGTCACCTCGCTGGCGAAGGTGCTGGGGCGTCCTGTGTCGTCGGAGGTCGTGGCCCGGCGGCTGGCCGCCGCTTTTGCCCAGATGCCGGGACCTGGCGGTGAGTCTGCTCCGGCGCGAGCTCAGGTAAGACATTCGTGCATAGAGTCGCCAATGGTGTAGAGCAGGGCATCTCTCCTCCTACCACCCTGATCTTTCACAGGGCGGCTCAAAGGCCGCCCTGTTTGTCTGTTGGAGCTGCATAGATGTCAGCCCAAGTAGTTGCCTTGCGAACATGAAGGATCACCCTGCTGAGGTTGCTGGTTTCAAATGAAGCAAAATGAAGTCCCGGAATCCTTATTCCGGGACGATGGGTGCGTTTCATCTTTTGGTAGACATAAATCATAGCGACTAAAGTTAAAGTCGCCCCTGGAGGCTGCGCCAATGATCGGCCTGCGCCGACCTGATGGCAACGGCGCAGGCCGTTGCCCGGCTTTAGCCTTCAGGCGCGGTTTCAACCGCATATCACTGGTCAAAAATTTGAAACGCACCCCGGGGCGATTCTGCACTTGCACGGCCTGGTGATTTAGGGTAGAATTCCCTGGCACTTCTGCATCCCGGCAACATTCAGACAATCAACTTATCGGCGAGCATACGGTTGGAATTGATTATGGACGATGTTATCTGGTTGGATGATGTTTCGGCGAAAAGCACTGCCACAGCAGCGGACGATCTCCCGGCAGATTGGGGGGGTGGCCCCTTTGAAAAGCGACACGGTTGCCGCACACCCGGTCGATGCGACGACGATTGCGACTGCGGATGTCCCTACCAGGAGATGTCCGACGCAGAGGCACTCCCCCTCATCGCCACCATCACCGAGCATTTCCCCAACGAATGGCTGGCCTTCATCGTTCCCCCCGAAGAAGACGACGATCCGTTGCCCGTCCACGGCAAACTGGTGGCCCACAGTCCCAACCTCGACGACGTGCACGACGCCATCCTGACCGTGCTGTGGAATCAATGCGTGTATGTCTTCTACAACGGCGACGTGGAAGCGCAACAGGCCAGCCTTCAGGGCAAGTGACAGTCACTTTGAGAAGTGACTGTCACTTGCCCTGCCTCGAACAGATGAGAAAGTGATGATGAACAGAATCATCCACAAAGACGAGATCGGCGTCGGCGAATTGCCCCGGCGCAAGCCCGATTGGCTGCGGGTGAAGATGCCCACCGGCCAGAAATATCGTGACCTCAAAGCGTTGATGCGGGCCAAGGGCCTGCACACCGTCTGCGAGGAGGCGATGTGCCCCAACCTCGGCCACTGCTGGGGACGCGGCACCGCCACCTTTTTGCTGCTGGGCGACGTCTGCACCCGTAGTTGTGGCTTTTGCCACATCAAAACCGGCCGCCCTGCCGGGCTGGACGAGGGGGAACCGGAGCGCGTGGCCCAGGCGGTGGCCCAAATGGGGCTGAAACATGCCGTGCTCACCTCCGT
>JAJRXB010000286.1 GCA_024276515.1 Chloroflexota bacterium | reverse complement strand
TCTGGGCAAAGACAGCACGTTTCAACGTGCTTGGGCTATTAGCCCTGAGCTTAAGCTCGGGGCGGGCGTCAGCAAGGCGAGATGTGGGTAATGATAAGCCCTGTCAGGGAGGGGTGAACGCTTACTTTCGATAATCAGTTTGTCCCCCAACCGCAGGTTCTCCCTCCAAAGCGGCGACATTATGCCCTTGCCGGCCAGATGGCGGCCAACGACTCAAAGGTCAAATCGGTTTCGGGTCGGGGGTCCAGAAAATAAGGGGGGATTGGCAGTCGCCTGGCCAATATCTCTTCGACGACGGCCAGGTAGCCGGCGGCGGTCCGCTCCCAGGTGTAGCGCGTCAAGACCCGCTCCCGGCCTGCCCGTTGAAACGTCTTCCACTCGTTATCTGTCCCCACCAGCCGCAACAGCCCGGCGGCGACGTCGGCGGGGTTGGTGGGGTCTACCAGCACACCGAATTCCCGGCCTGTAGCCTCGTCGCGCAGGCTTTCGCCGGGGCCGCCATTGCGAGTGACGACCGCCGGCAGCCCGGCGGCCATAGCCTCCAAAGGGGCCAGGCCAAAAGGCTCGTAATGGGCCGTGAGCGCAAAGACAGAGCGGCGGGCGCGCAGGTGGCGATAGGCAGCGGCCAGTTCGGTCTGGCTTTTTAACGAGAAGACGCTGATCTTTCCCCACAGATTGTAAGCTTCACAGAGGGCCACAATCTCGTCCAGGACGGTGCGCTCCCCAGGGGTAAGCCCCTCGCGGCTATGAATGTCTTCCACACCGCGCACGACGATGAGCAGGTTGGCCGCAGCTTGCAGCTCAGCGCTGTGGGCAAAGGCGCGCACCAGCCCGACGTGATTTTTCTTCGGGTCCAGGCGGCTGGAGCAGAGGATGGCGGGCAACCTTCGCCGTCCGGCGGCGACGTCGCGGGCCAGAATTCGCTCAATGTACTCGGCGATCCGCTCGTCGTCGGGACCGTGCACGTCGGCATCGAAGATGCGCAGGTTGACGCCCGGCGGCACCACGGCGAATTTGGCCTCGTCAGCAGGATCAACCGCACCCTGATAGGCGGGATGACCATACTGCTCAAAACGTTCCTGGCGGGTGCTGGTGATGACTCGCGCCGCGTGGTTCATGGCCACCCGCTCGGCGGCGATGCGTCGGGCAAAGTGATAGTGGGCGTCGAGGCTAGCCAGGCTGTTTTCCCGGTTCAGGAGCAGGCGGTCCAATTTTTGTGCGCCCAGGGAATGAGCGGTGAAGGTGAACGGCGGGCCACCCCGAGCCTGCCACAGAGCGGCCGACAGACCTCCATCGCCGTAGTGGGAGGTCACTGCGTCCGGCCGCTGGCCTTCGGTATCGTAAAAGGCCACGACGTTGGGAACCCACTCGGTGCCCAGGTGGGGCCACAGATCCTCCTTACGCAAAAAGCGGTCGCCACCGCAAGGCAGGCGCACAATGCGCACCCGTTCCACGCCGGGGTAGCCATCGAGCGGGGCAGCGAACTCTGGCCAGGCGGGGTCCACGATGCGCCGGGTGACGATGTCTACGTGGTGGCCCAACCCGGCCATCGCCAGGGCCAGTTCCTTCACGTAGACCAGTTGCCCGCCGAAATCGGGGTGTTCGGTCCAATAGCTATCGTTCGGGTCGAAGTTACCTTGTGGGTTGAGAAAAGCAAGGTGCATTCTGGCACCCCGTCAAGTAGGGACGAAGCATTCTCCGACCCAAGCCCCCCGCTGTGAAGCCCCTCGGTCCGTTAAAGGAGCCAGGTCTGGCGAACCCGGTGTCGAGAATGCCTCGCCCCTAATCAACGCGAACCGGCGCGCTGGTTTCCCACACGCTATGGAGACTCCGGTTGCCGGTGTCGCCCCCCTTTTGCCAGGCGCGGACGCGGAAGGTGTAGCGGTGTCCGCCTCTCGCCTGCGTAAAGGGAGCGCTGGTGACTGAAGTCCGCGTTTGCCAGGGCTGCCAGTCGCCGTCGTCCTCCCGCACCTGCACGTCGAAGCCGTCCAGCCGCCAGTTGAACAGTTCGCCGTGGGCGGAGCCTTCCCAGCTCACGGTGAATCCGGGCGCGGCGCCGGCCGGCACACCGATGCGTGCCGTCGGTGCCCGGTCCATCACTCCGGCGTCCAGGTAGGTAGAATTGATGTCGATGCCATCGGTGTTGTCCAGGCTGTCGAAGAGGGCGAAGATGGTGAGGGTAGTGCTCTGAGCGCGAGCGGCGGCGCGGGGGAAGGTCCACTGGTTGTCGCGCCCGTCCGGGTCCCCCCAGACGACGTGAGGAGCGGTGGCGTCGGTGCCGCCGGTGGGGTCAATGCCGACTCGCTTGACGATGCGCTCAGGTCCCCGGATGCCGCCCGGCCCGCGATAGAAGCTGAGCATGCCGATTTCCACCCCGTAATCCTGCCCCACTTTTGCCCCGGCCACGCGCTGATACACGCCCGCCCGGAACTTTTTGGTGGACCAGATGACCTGCGAATTGTGCCCCTCGATGCGCTCCGGCACGCCGCCGCCGTAATACTGGGCGGTGAAGCGGGCGAAGGTGTAGGTGTCCATGTAGTGCAACTTGCCCGACCGACTCTTGAGGACCAAAGGGCTCCAGCCGGTGGCGACCGTCTCGGTGAAACTTCCCCGATAGATGACGCCGATGGGTGAATACTTCTCGAAGCGGATGTTGACCGGGCTCAGCCGGGGGGCGGGCGGCAGAGGCTCAGGGATGGTCGGCGGCGGTTCGGGCGACGGCTCGGGGGTGGGCGTCGGTTCGGGTTGGGGCTCCGGCTTCGGGGCCGGCGGGGTCTCAACGACCACAAACTCGGCCCAGGGTCCAAAGATGCTGGGAATCCGGGCTGCCAGGTGCACGTCGCCGCTGATTTTGATTTTTCCCTGGCTGTAGGCGTGGGTGGTGTTCAACTTGCCCTGGGCCAGCTTGACGTAGTTGGTCCCGCTCATGCGGATGGTCGCAGACGGCGGCGCGGTCTCCCCCTCGGTCACGGTGCAGGTTCCGTTGGCAACCGTCACGGTCCACGTCCCCCGACCGGCGCCGGTCAATTGGAACTGGTAGACCGCCCGCAGGCCGCCCGCTCTGTCGGCGCGGAATCCCCGGGGCATGGCCCGCACGTAATCGGCCACCGTTGGCGTGGCCGGCGCGGGTT
>JAJRXB010000285.1 GCA_024276515.1 Chloroflexota bacterium | reverse complement strand
GGCAACATCCTCCTCACCCACACCCACTGGGATCACACGCAAGGCTTTGCCTTTTTCGAGCCAGCCTTTCACAAGGGTAATCAATTCACCATCTTTGCCGTCTCGGGCGTTGATCGCAGCCTGTCGGACGTTATGGCCGGCCAGATAGATTATCTCTATTTCCCCCTCACCCTGGACGAACTGGAAGCCTCGATCCTTTTCAAGGAGATAGGTGAAGAGACTTTCAACGTCGGCGACGTTCAGATAAAGAGCCAGTTTCTCAACCACACGGTCCTCACGCTGGGGTATCGCATCACGTCGGGGGGGACGACCATCGTTTACGCATCCGACCACGAGCCCTTCTCTCCCAACCTGTATCGAGCCGGCGTGGAGAAGCCATCCCTTGCAGACATCATCCACGCCGGCGACAGGCGTCACGTGGAGTTTTTGGCCGGGGCCGACGTCGTCATCCACGACGCCCAATACACCAGCGCCGAATACAACGACAAACGCGACTGGGGTCACAGCACCGTCGAGTACGTGATCGAAGTGGCTGCGGCAGCCGAGGCGAAGCAGGTGATCCTGACCCACCACGCCCCGGAGCACGACGATGACTTTATAGACGCGCTCGAAGCGCGCTGCCAGGCCTATGCTCGCGCTCTGGGGTCGAATCTGCAAGTGACTGCTGCCACCGAAGGGATGGAGATCTGGCTGCCAGAAATGGCGGACCAGGTGCTCCAGGAAACAATCTCGTCACCGGCCTCTGCCCGGCCTGGCCCGGCCCGCATCCTGGTCGCCGACGATGACCCAAGCATGGCCCGCTTCATCCAGGTGGTACTGAGCAAAGACAAATACGAGATCCTTGCGGCACAAAACGGGGAGGAGGCAATCGAAATCGCTCGACGCGAGCGCCCCGACCTGATCTTGCTGGACATAATGATGCCCAAGCTAAACGGCTACGAAGTTGCCCAACAACTCAGAGCAATGCCGGAGTTTCAAAACACCCCAATCATTATGTTCACAGCCAAAGAGGAGGAGGAAGATATTGTGCGCGGCTTTGAGCTGGGGGTAGACGATTACATCAGCAAGCCAAGCGCTCCCTCGCTACTTCGCTCGCGGGTACGTCGCTGGCTGATGAGTTCCGATCAAAGAGGAAGGACCGACCGGACATCTTCATAAAGATGGATCTTCGATAGATGAGTCAAGTTGCTGTCCGTCATTGCGAGCCGGAGGCGAATCAATCTCCTCCTCCGCCCAGGCGGGAGACCGCTTCGCCTCCGCTCGCGGTGGCATGTCGGCACACTTTTCACATATGAGCCAACCGGCAAAGGATTTATGCCTGGCTGTACCGGTACATTGCGGCGGAAGTCTTTCGTGAGTGCTTGGGGTAAAGGTCGGGATTTTCGTCCTGCTCATAGCGGGTCACGGACCCGACCAGAGCGAAAGGGCCAGGGGGACTATCGGCACTCCTGACGTGAAAAAAACGGGTTTCTTTGCTCCTTCCCCTCGCCGCCAACGCGCAATTCCTGCTTCCCCCATCTTTCAAAATCCCAACTCTCGAAGATACGCCAACCCGGCTTTCACCTCGTCGGGCGAATGATACCAGTCGAACTCGCACGTAAAAATGGCGTGGTTGGAGGTGCAACGCAGCACCTCGGCAAAGTCAACCACGCCGGTGCTGGGCACCACGTGATCTTGCAAACCGGTGCCAAGAACCATGTGATCGCTGGGATCAGGTCGCTCGCGCACCACCCGCACGTCGTGCAAATGGACGCCGATGAGTTGCTCGCCGAAGCCCCCCAGCCACTCCCCGTGATCTACGAAGCCCAGCTCCTCCAGCACGTAGGCGTGGCCGGTGTCGAACCAAAAGGCAACAGGGCCGGCGAACTCCCGCAACAACGAATCCATCTCGTCGGGGAGGGGAATTTCGTAGTAGTGAACGCGGTTCTCCAGCCCCAGCCTCACTCCGGCCGCATCGGCCACGTTGGCCAATCGCTCCAGCGACCAGCGGGTGGCGTCCAGGTATCGTTCGGCGCTGCGGGCACGTTCTTCGGCCAGCTCCCCCTTCAGGTCGCCATACTCGCTGCGGCCCTTCTGCCCCTGGTCGTACAAAGCTCGCAGTTCTGTCTCCAGCATGGGATTGACGGCCACCCGCCCGGCGTGGAGGATTACCCCCTGCGCGCCCACCTGCTCGGCCAGTTGGATGCTGGCCGTGACCGCCTCAACAGCGCGGGCCCGCTCCTCCCTGTCGAGGGCCGACAACTGAGCGCCGCGCGTGCGCGGGTTGGTGGGACAGGGCGCATGCACTCCCAAAATGTCGCCGGCCGGCAACCTGGCACTCCTCACCAACTCCTCGTCGAGGTGATGGCTGAGTTCAAAGGTGTCGAATCCCAGGTCTCGAGCCGCGTCGAAGAATTCGTCGAGAGATTGGTGCCGCTTTTGCATCCACATCGTCGAAAGCGCGAGTTGGGCCATCGAGCGAACCTCCAGGGAGACGTGCTCACATTATACCAGGCTCATCCTGCGTTGGCAATGACCGGCGCTTTTCAAAGAATTAACCCAGGTGACAGTCACCTTGCTCGCGCTAGAACGTTGAAAAGCCCTGGGCAACGGCCCCAGGCTTTGACAAAACATGCCATCAAAGTTATCATTGACCCCATCATGACCACGCACTCCCCTGCGCGACGTACCCAGCGACGCGATACGGCCCTCGCCCTGGGCGTGGGTCTCTTCCTGTTTGCGGTTTACCTGCTCAGCTATCGGGGGGGCTTCCACTCGGTAGACGAAGTCTCGATGTTCGCCGTGACCGAGAGTCTGGTGAAGTTTGGCCGGCTGAACACCGACCAAATCGCCTGGACTCAATGGGCAACCAGCCAGCGAGAGGCGCAAGGCTTTTTCGGCGTGGATGGGCACGTCTACTCCAAAAAGGGACTGGCCATGTCGTTGGCGATGGCTCCCCTGTATTGGCTGGGGCTGGTGACGCCCGGCCTGGGCATGTTGCAGACGGCGTCGCTGCTCAATCCCATCCTCACAGCCATCACCGCCGGGCTGCTGTTTCGACTGGTGCGGCGGCTGGGATACGACGAACGAGTCTCCATCGGGGTTGCGCTCCTCTACGGGCTGGCGACCATCGCCTGGGTTTACAGCAAATATCTTTTCAGCGAACCGCTCTCTGGCGCGTTGCTGCTGGCGACCGCCTACCTTCTGGTCGCCTTTCGACGAGAAGGGGACAACTGGCGCGTGGCGCTGGCCGGGCTGCTGGCCGGGCTGGCAGTTGCAACCCGGGCCAACAACCTGTTCCTGGTGCCGATTTTTGGGTTGTATCTGGTAGCAGGCAGCAGGGAGCAGAGAGCAGGCGGCAAGCAGCAGACCGCCGACCAACGACCGGCGACCGACGATAGCCGACAGACGACCGCAGGCACCGGTATTTCCCAACCCCCTACCCCCTGGTTTTCAACCCCTTACTCCCTGCTGCCTGCTGCCTGCTTTCTGCTCGGCCTCGTCCCCCCTGCCCTGCTGCTGATGGGGTACAACTGGGTCCGCGCCGGGAACCCGTTGCAAACGGGCTACGATCTGAGCATCTTCTCGCCCAACCTGTTGCCGGGCCTGTACAAGCTGCTGTTCAGCCCGCTGCGGGGATTGTTTATCTACTCGCCCCTGCTGGTTTTGAGCCTGCCGGGATTGGCGTGGCTGTGGCGACGAGGCCGGGCGGAGACAGCGCTGGTGGTAGGGGTGAGCGGCGTCACGGTCCTCCTCTTCTCGGCCTGGACTTCGGGCGAGGGGTTGAGCTGGGGCTCCCGCTTTCTGGTGCCGGTTGTGCCTTTGTTGTGCCTGCCGTTGGCGCCGCCGCTGGATCGCGCCCTCGCCGGCGCTAAAGTTCTCGCCGGGTCCCTCCTGGCATTTGGGATTCTGTCGTTTGCCATCCAACTCCTGGGCGTCGCCATCAACCCCTGGGTCTACCTGGGCCAACTGCAGGCCAACCTGGGCGGCGAGTTTTTCCTGGAGAACACCCCCGCCCTGACCGACTTTCGGTACACGCAGATCATCGGTCAGCTCCGCTCGTGGGCACTGACCAACTCCGACGTGCTCTGGTGGCAGCCGTGGGGCTTCGACGGGCTATCCCTGGGGGCGATGGTCGTGCTCGTGGGGCTGAGCGGCACGTGGCTGTGGTGTTCTCTGCGCCAGGAGAATACCCCCCGCTCCCTCCTCTTCGGTCCATACCTGCTGACAATCCTGGCCGCATTGACGAGTCTCTTCGTCCTGGGACGTGCCTACCGCAGCGACCGACAGTTTGGTCCTCCCAACGACGGCTACACCCGGGCGCTGGCGACCGTCGCCGCGCAGGCGGGACCGGGGGAAACCATCATCAGCGTTGCGCCCTATCATTATCACGTGCCGATGAATCGCTTCAAGGCGCGGGTTCCCATCGTCGGCTTTGCGCAAGCCCTGCCCCCGCTGACGCCGAGTGCCGAATCGCTTTTGCAAAAGGCAACGACCGGGGGAACGAAAACCTGGTTCGTCGTGGCCGGGCTGCCCCCCGCCGACCCGGCCAACGGCGTCGAGCTTTGGTTGGCCGGACACACCTTCAAAGCCGGCGACGAGTGGTACGGAGACGACTTCCGGCTGGCCGTCTACGGCACAACGCCCCCCGACGTAGATTTGCCGGTCGGCGCCCGGCTGGGAGACGGGATTGCGTTGAGTCACGTCCGCACCCGGCCCGTCGCCCACCCCGGCGAGGTGCTGCCGTTGAGACTCACCTGGCGGACTCTGGCTCCGCCGACCGGGGATTACGTGGTATTCGCGCAACTCCTCGACTCCGGCGGGAACCTGGTCGCCCAGCGCGACGAGCGACCGCTGGCGGGGTATCGCCCGACCCACACCTGGGGGGCCGGCCAGACAATCGATGACCGGGCGGGGTTGCTCTTGCCGACCGACCTGTCCCCCGGCGATTACCGGCTCATCGTTGGTATGTACGATCCGGGCACCGGCGAGCGGCTGTCCCTCTCGACCGGCGGCGATTTCGTTGACCTGGGCACGGTGACAATCCGATGACGCTCTCCAGCAGATCGCTCCACACACACCACACCGCACACGCCCCGCTTCGATGGTCCCGCCGCGACTGGGCCGCCGTTGTGTTGCTGGGGCTGCTGGTCACACTTTTTTTCTGGCGCATCCTCACCCCCAACCTGGCCGACCGGGCCAGCTTCCCCCCCGGCGACTTTTCCCACCAGTTTTGGGCTTTTGCCACCTTTGAGGCCCGGGAGCTATCGGCCGGGCGACTGCCGCTGTGGAATCCCTACACCTACGCCGGCGCGCCCTTTTGGGCCGACATTCAGAGCGCGGTCCTCTATCCTCCCAGCCTGCTGACGCTGCTCCTGTCGGGGCCGTGGGGGTTTTCCCTTTTCGCGCTCGAAGTGGAGGCCATCGTCCATTTCTGGCTGGCGGGCGTGTTTACCTATTTGTTTGTCCGGCGATTGACCGGTCACCGGGGAGCGGCCCTCTTTGCCGCCATCACCTTCACCTTTGGCGGCTATCTCACCGGCTACCCCGGTCAGCAACTCGCCGTGCTGGAGACGGACGTCTGGCTGCCGCTGCTACTCTACTTCACCGACCGGGCTTTGGTAGATAGGTCGGCATCCCCCGGAGCGGCGGGCCGAGCTTTCCGCCTCCGTCCCCGGCCGAGCCTGCCCGACACGTTGGCGGCCGGGTTGGTTTGGGGCGTGACCCTGCTGGCCGGTCACCCACAAAGCGCGATGTTTGTGTTTTACACGTTCATAGCCTACGTTGCGTTCCTCGCTCTGTTTCGGGGGCGGCAACGAGGCGACGAGTCGGCGAGTCAGCGAATCAGCGAATCGGCGAATCGGCAAATCGACGAATCGGCAAATCGGCAATCCTTGCTCTCTGCTCCTTACTCCCTACTCCTTACTCCCATACTGATAACCCTCACCGGCCTGGGTCTGTCGGCGATTGCCTGGCTGCCCGGCCTGGAATACATGCGGCTGTCGGTCCGGGCGACCGGATTTTACGACAAGATGTCCGGCGGCTTCCCCCTGTACGACCTGATTCAAATGTTGTTGCCCGGCTCGGTCAGCTTTTACTCGCCGCTGTACGTGGGGGTGTTGCCGCTGTTGCTGGCGGCCTGGGCGGCCCTGTCGCTGCGCCGGCGGGAGACCACGTTTTGGGGGGCGCTGGCGGCCGGCGCGCTTTTGCTCTCTTTTGGCGGCGAGACGTTTCTCTACACCCCTTTCTACCTGCTGGTCCCCGGCTTCGGCATCTTCCGCGACCAGGAACGGGTGGCGTTCGTCGTCAGTTTTGCGCTGGCGGTGCTGGCAGGGTATGGATTCAAATATCAAATCGGCAGATCGGCAAATCGGCAAATCAGCAAATCGGCAAATCAGCGAATCAGCGAGTCAGCAAATCGGCAAATCGGCAATCGCCAATCCCCAATCTCCAATCTCCAAACCCCAACCCCCAACCTCAAACCTCCAATCCCCAATCTCCAAACCCCAGCCCCCAACCTCCAGTCTGTAGTGGGGTGGCTGCTGGTGGGCGCGGTGGGGTTGGTGATCCTGTTTTTCTACGCGCTGAACAGCGTCGGCTGGCAGGACGACAGCCCGTTCAACTTTCTGCTGAGCCGAAGTGTGTGGCTGACGATTTTGCTGGTGCTGACGTGGGGAGCGATGAAGATCGGAGATTGGAGACTGGAGATTACTCCCCACTCCCTACTCCCCCCCTGCTTCCTGCTGATTGCAGTGCTGGACCTGTTCACCGTCAACTGGCAGACCAACGTCCACCCGGCCCTGCCCGAGACGCAAACGGCCACACCCGCGGTAGTCCGGGCCATTGAAAACGACGCGGCCCCCGGCGAGGTTTTTCGCGTTTACAATGAATATCGCATCTACGAGAACTACGGTGTGCCCTACGCCCTGGAAGACGCCTGGGGAGCGAGTCCGTTGCGCCTGGCCCGTTACGACAGGACGTATCGTTCGCTGCGGATGGAACGGTTGTGGGAGTTGCTCAACGTGAAATACGTCATCACCTGGCGGGAGGAGCTGTACGCGCCGTCGGAGATCATCTACCGGGAGCCGGCCGGCGACGACGTGACCTACGTCCACCGGCTGGAGCGGGTGGCTCCGCGCGCCTGGCTGGTGCATCAGACCGACGAGGTAGACGACGACGCGGCGCTGGCCCGGCTGGACGCCTTCGACTTTGACCCGGCCCAGGTAGCCCTGGTGCCCCCCGGCACGTCGTTACCGCCCGGTCGCCCGACGGCCGGCGAGGCGGCGGAGGTAGAGATCGTCCACCGAACGCCCGGCTCCCTGGCATTGACCGTCGTCGCCCCGACCGGTGGTTTGCTGGTGCTGAGCGAAGTTTATTATCCGGGCTGGCAGGCGACCGTGGACGGCGAGGCGACCCCCATCGTGCGGGCGGATTACACGCTGCGGGGAGTGCCCCTCCCGGCCGGGAGCCACCGGGTGGAGATGCGCTATCGTCCGCAGACGTTCCTCTGGGGAGCGGTGATCAGTGTGATCACGCTGGGGACGCTGGTTGCGGGTGGGCTCTGGGCGTGGCTGCGTCGGAGAGGGGGCTGATGGGCGAGACGGGCATCTTCTCCGGCAGACGGCAGCGCGACGTGTGGGTCATCGTCGCCATCACGCTGCTCGGTTTTGCGCTGCGCCTTTACCGCCTGGATCACTTCAGCCTGCGCGGCGACGAAGCCTTCGACGTGCTTTACGCCGCCCAGCCGCTGACCGAGATCATCTTGCAAGATCGACTCAGCCAACCTTACCCGCCGCTCTATCACGCCAGCCTGCACTATTGGCTGCTGATCGCCAGTCGCGGCGAGTTCGCCCTGCGCTGGATGATGGGGGTCGTGCCTGGCACGCTGGTTGTGCCCTTAACTTACGCCCTGGCACGCCGCCTCTTTGGCCAGGCCGAGACGGCCCGGCCAGAGCGCAACCGCCACCTCGGCTGGTTGGCCGGCCTGCTGGCGGCGGTCAACCCCTATTTGCTTTGGTGGTCACAAGACGCCCACTTCTATTCCCTGCTGGCGACGTTTGCCGCCGCCAGCACGCTGCTGGCCGTCCGCCTGTGGGATACGCAGGGTCGCCGGCGGGTTTGGTGGGTCTACACCCTGACCACGGCCCTGGGATTTTACACCCACTACTACACCTTCTTCAGTTGGGGAGCGGTCAACCTGGTGGGCCTGTGGTGCACCCTCACCCGGCGCTGGCCCAGACCGTTGATCGTCCGCTGGTGGCTGGCCCAGGTAGTCGCCGTGGCCCTGTTTGCTCCCTGGTTCGCGGTCAGCTTCAATATGATCAGCACTTTCATACAGCCCTGGATGCGATACGCCGGCCCCTTCGAGATTCTGCGGCGGAATCTGATAGCCTACAGCCTGCACCTGACCGGCAAAGAGAACTGGGCGCCGATGATCGTTCTCCTGGCGGGTGGGGTCTTCGTCGTCGGATTACTCCCCTGGACGTGGCGGCCCGGTCGCCCCGCCGGCCGGGAGACCAGCGGGCTGGTCACATTGTTGGTGCTCATCTTCGCGCCGCTGATGGTGCTTTACCTGGGGTCTCTTCAGCGTCCCCTTTACGACGAGAAACTGACGATTTTCGTCCTGCCGCTCTTTTTGGTGGGCCTGGCGCGTGGCTTCGTCGTCATCTGGCGCAAAGCATGGCCGTTGGCGGCCCTGTCTGCCTCCCTGCTGGTGGGGTCAATGCTTTTGTCCGACTATCACTACTTCTTCAACCCGGCCTACGCCAAAAGCCCGGCCTGGCGAGAGATGATGGGCTACGTCCATCAAAAAGCCCGGTCCGGCGATTTGCTCATCTACAACTTCCCCGAACCCCCGGTGCTTTACTACAACGACGAGCAATTGCCCATCGAGTTGATCCCCAACAGCGCCGGCCTCAGCGCCGGCGAGATCAGTGCCCAACTGGAACAGACTATCGCCAGCTACACCCGTGTCTGGTTGGTGCCGCTGGTCAGGCCGTGGTGGGACACCCGTGGTGACGTGCCGACCTGGCTGGATCGGCACGGTGATCGCGTGGACCAGGTTTTCTTCCGGGGAGCGAACGTGAATCTGTATCTCACGCCGCTGGCCTGGCAAAGGGAGATGACACCCCAACCGGTCACATTTGCCGATGGCGTCCGGCTGCGCGGGTTTCGCCTGTTCGGAGAGGAGCCCGGCGCAGACGAACCGGTCCTGTCACCGGGGGACACCGTGCGTCTCAGCCTATACTGGCAGGCCAGCAGCCCCACTCACGTCCCTTACACAGTCTTCACCCACCTGGTCGGGCCGGACGGGCAGCTCTACGGCCAGTGGGACAACCCACCGGTGCGGGGAACCTATCCCACCACCGATTGGTCGCCCGGCGAGAACGTGGTAGACCCATACGAGATCCCGGTCAGCCCTGCCGCGCCCCCCGGCGAGTACCACCTGCTAATCGGTCTGTACGACCCGACGACGGGCATGCGCCTGCCGGTGCTCGACGAACGGGGAGAATCGACAGGCGATCACGTCCGGCTTGCGGCGATCATCCGGGTGGCGGGACGACGAGGAACACAAGATTAGCAGGGACACAAGATAATGTCCATCCCTGTTAATTACAGGAGTTAAAAGCGATGCAAAACACAGCCCTGGACCGCTTGCGAACCTGGCTCACCGCCGACGACCCCCGCCTGTCGCTGGGGACGGCGATTGGCGTGGCCGTGCTGATCGGCCTGCTGACCGGCGCGCTGTTTGGCCTCCTGGGCCCGGCCCTGGCGGTGGGGGCCGTCGGCGCGCTGGTGGTGGGGTTGCTGATGTTGCGCTCGATCCGGTGGGGACTGTTCGCCCTGATCGGGCTCATCTGTTTGCTGCCCTACGGGGCCGTCCCGGTGGACATCGGCTTCCGCCCCACGTTCATTGACGGGGCGTTGCTGGCCCTGTTCGGCGTCTGGTTCGTGCGAATGATCACGGGGACGCAACGCACCTTCGAGCCGTCGGCGCTGGGCACGCCCATCTTCGCCTTTTTGCTGTGGGCGATGGTCGCTTTCATCGCCGGACTGGCCCACACCCCCCTCAGCGCCACCGTGTTGCGCCGCTTCGCCGAGGTGCTGCTGGCAGTTTCTCTCTTTTTCGTGGCGGTCAACCAGGTGCGGCGCATCGAATCTCTGCGACAAATCACCGCCGTCATCGTCCTATCCGGCGGTCTGACCGGCTTTTTGGGCGTGTTGTTTTACGTGCTGCCCGGCCCGCTGACGGTGCGCATCCTCTCCAAGCTGGCCGTCTTCAACTATCCGGCCGGTCCCGGCATTTTGCGCTTCGTGGAAGACGATCCCGGCCAACCGATGCGCGCCATCGCCACGTCCATTGACCCCAACGCGCTGGGGGGGTTGCTGGTCGTCGTCACGGCGATAGCCATAGTGCAACTCTTCGCCGACCGACCGGTGTTACCCCGTCGCCTGCTGGCCCTTTTGGCCGGGCTGATGGGGCTGAGCCTGGTGCTGACCTTTTCACGCGGCTCGATGGCGGGGCTGACCGCTGCGCTGGCGGTGGCGGGAGTGTTGCGTTACCGGAAGCTGTTCTTGCTGATGCTCCTGGTGGCCATCTTGATGCTTCTGCTGCCGCAAAGTCAGGCCTACGTTGCGCGCTTCGTCGAGGGGCTGCGCGGCCAGGACCTGGCCACCCAAATGCGCTTTGGCGAATACAAAGACGCCCTCACCCTCATCAGCCGCTACCCGGTGCTGGGCGTCGGCTTCTCCGGCACACCCGACATCGACCTGTATCTGGGAGTCTCCAACCTCTACCTGCTCATCGCCGAGCAAATGGGGTTGGTGGGGCTGCTCATTTTCCTGGTCGTCGTCGGAACCTACTTTGTCGTCACCTACCGGGCCTGGCGGCAGACGTCCCCAGGTTCCGCCATCGAAGGACATCTGCTGGCTTATCAGGCGGCACTGGTCGGGGCGTTGGTCGGCGGCGTCTTCGATCACTTCTTCTTCAACATCAACTTTGTCCACCTGGTGGCCCTTTTCTGGCTGGTGATGGGATTGGGAGTCGCCGCCGCCCGACTGGCCGTGGAGGGAGATTAGGGAGAGGGGTGGTGGTTAAACTGTAAGTGACGGGGAATGTCATCGCGAGCGAAGCGACGCAATCTCCGGCCTGCAATGCGGGGATTGCTTCGTCCGTTTCACTCCCTCGCAATGACATATCACTTACAGTACTTACGCAATTCAGGTTTGTAGTGACGACTTCCCTGGCCTGCCGCCAGGGAAGTCGTTACTACAGAGCCTATTTTTGTGCTCAACTGCGTAAGTACTGTCACTTACTTTTTCTACCACTACTGGGAGGGGAAGATGAAAGCGAATCGGCGAGTCAGCGAGTCAGTGAGTTGTCCGGTTTTGTGTCGCCGATTCGCTGCCTCGTTGATTCAAAGAAACAGAGGAGCGTGCTGCCATACTTCCGCCGGTCATATTCGACCAGGTTGTGGAGGGGCAAGTCCTGATATTCGCGGGGGTGGATTTGAGCCACGACGATCCCACTTCCCCCGCCGGGGGTGCTGCTGAGCCAGGCGGGGCGGGCGTCGAGGGCGCGCAAGACCTCGGCCCACAATCCCTTGTATTGGGGTGGGGCGATGTAGATGAGGTCGAAAGGAGTTTCGATGGGGCCGGCCAGGTACTTGAAAGCATCGGCACGCAGGACGACGGCCCGGTCGGCCAGGCGAGTGTGCTGGAGATTGGCGCGCACGGTGCGCAGCGCGGCCGGTGATTTGTCAACGAACACCACCTCGGCCGCCCCCCGACTGAGCGCCTCGATGCCAACAGCTCCGGTGCCGGCGAACAGGTCCAGCACCCGCGCGCCGACGATGAAGTCGCCCAGAATGTTGAACAGAGACTCCTTGGCCCGGTCGGTGATAGGCCGGGTGGTGTCGCCGGGGACGGATCGGAGGCGATGCCCCTTGGCAGTGCCGGCGATGACTCTCATAACTGCGATCCCATCCACACAATGTGTGCTGCGCGAAAAGCCCAGCCTGCGACGCAAGGATAGAAACCCGTTTTCTCCGAGAAAACGGGTTTCTGCTGGCCGGCTTTCGTGTGCTGAGGTGACCGTCACTTTTGGTCAGACTTTTTGCGCCAGATCAAGTGACTGTCACCTAACACTTTAGTTTTGTGAGGTGGTTGCGCACAGGCGCGTTCGACCCTCTCCCCCAGCCCCTCTCCCTGGCAGGGAGAGGGGAGCGACTCCCTCACCCTCCGGGGGAGGGTTGGGGAGGGGGCGAAACCGGCAGCGGAATGTAAGGTCTGCTCATAAAACTAAAGTGATACCCCCTTTATTCCTTGCGGCGGTGAATCGTCCAAACGGCCAGGAGACCCAAAACAGGCAAAGCGGCCAAAGGCCACAGAGGGAACGCCGGGGGGTGGCCCACGCCGGTTTCGGGCAAGAAGCTCACGGCCGGGGTGGGAGACGAAATAGCCGACGATGGTGGCTGCGATGACGGTGGCTGCGATGACGGTGGCTGGGTTGGCGGAGGCGGCGAAGCGGGCGGAGCCGGCGGCGGGGACGAGGTCGGCGTAGGAGTCGGAGTCGGAGTTGGCGGTATCGGCGTGGGGGTGGGGGTGGGTGTGAGAGTAGGGGTGGGGGTAGGGGTAGGAGTAGGGCTGCTGGTTGTCTCATTCACGTCGGTCACTTCGAGCGGTGGGTAGTCGTTGCCCAAAGTGTCCTCGTACCCGATCCGGGCGGTGTTTGTCAGCGTACTTGACGGCGGAACAGTGTCATCAATCTGGATGGTGAGACCCACCTGTCCTCCCGTACTGGCGGCGACTGTGCCCAGTGAGTAGGTCACGACACCGGGTTGAGCTTCTCCACAAGAAGACCCACCACTGCAGGCCACATAGGTGGTTGACGCTGGCAGTGTTTCGGTCAGTATCGTGTTCAGCGCGGCACCGGTGCCCTGGTTCATATAGGTGATCGTGTAGGTGACAACCTGACCCGGGGTCACGATGGTCTGACCATCGTCCTTGCTCAGAGTCATAGCCGGCGTCAGCGGCTGTTGGAACGAAAAAGGAAGACCTTCAGGCTCGAAGATGTACTGATTGCCGATAGGCGTGCCTATTACGCAAATCTCTGCACGCCACCAGCCCGGCGTTGGGTCGTTGATGATGTCACCACCGCGATTTGACGCATCTCCTCCATTGTTCCAAACGGTGGAGCCTGACGGCGTGCCCGCAATGACACCCCCTCCCGGCGGGTAATAGGTGACCGATGCTGTGGGATCAACCCCGGGATAATCTATGTCAAAGTTGTTCAGGCGGATGGAGGTCGTCACGGGGACAAAGAAATAGAAGCTTTGACAACCGGCCACGGTGTGCTGAAATGACGTTTCAAAGGCGGCCAATGCAAGTTCATCGCCCGATCCTGGGACTCCATCAGGGTCATCAGGAGTGATACGCAGGCGCCAGGCGTTGTCGTCGTCGTCGCTGGTGCTGGCGAACAGTGTATAGACGCCACAGCCCGAAACCCCAGGGGTGAAGGTGGCAAACACGTTCCATACGTCGTCGGTCGCTGCTGCCGAGGGGTAAGTATTAGTCGCGATGACCGTGTCGTCCGGTGCACGCAGCTCGAAAGTTGTGCTGTCGGCAGCGCCTCGAACCTCGTCAATAGCCGTGCCTCCAGAAAAGACTTCAGGGTCGAACAATTCTATCGTGAAGACCTGGGTCGGTACTACTGTACACGGCACGAAGAGCCGGAAGTTGTGAGGCCGATTGCCCTGACCTGCGTTTGTATACCAATCGCCGATGTTCAGCCCGGTGTTGGGGCCCGAAGTCTGAATAAACGCCGTCGAGCCTGCGGGAGGGAGCTCAATCTGAGCCAATGTCAGGGTAGTCAGCAGACCAAGCAAAACTAGCATCGCGAGCAGGACAGCAACAAACAGTCTTCGTAACTTTCTTGATGATACTACATTAGGGCTTTTCATATATCCCTCCCAATAGGATAACTAAGACACCAAAGCGGAGCCACGAACAATCAACGACCTGCAACCAAAAAAATTTACCACCAAGACCGGGAAGCGTCTATCGATGCAAGAGCAAGGAGATTTTGGCCACAAGGCATAAAGTTGACAACTGAATTATACCTAACTTTTAGCCCCGAAGCAAGTACGACGATTCCGCTCAATAACCTGCCAAATAGTCCACTCATCCAGAAACCCGGTTTTTGGCCCTCTGCCAACCAGTTGGTGTTGGCCGGCGGTAGCTTTTCGCGGGAAGAGGGCACTCCGGTAGTTGCTGGGCTGATATAAGCCCCTTGCGTCATTGCGAGGAGCGCAGCGACGACCTGTGCCCCGAACGGGGTAAGCAATCTCCTATCCACAATGCGGAGATGGCTTCGCTCCCTACGGTTGCTCGCCATGACAATAGCCGCAACACTCAAGAGGGAGACCACCAAGGCACAAACGCGGTTGAAACCGCTCCTGCAGGCCTGACGGCCAGGCGTCCACCTCCCCCCCGTGGACGCCAGCGCGTCGGCGCAGGCCGACGCCTCGGCCTGGGGCCTCCAGGCGCGACTTTAGTCGCTATCGCCTGATGCCGGGCCAGATAAAATACGCATCCTGCCATAGAATTGAAATGCACCCAAGTGCCCGAAGGGTGACGCGAACGGCGTTTTTTCAGGCATCCCTGCTTACCATACATTGTGAAGGCCTCAATCAATGTAACCCAACGCGCGTAACTGTTCCCGCACCAGTTCCGCCTCTTCCTCGGTGTAATCCTGGACGTTGACCTGGGTCGTGGTTGCCGCTTCGCCGTATTCCACCGGGTGCTGCTGCAAATGGTCAGGGGCGATCATCTCGGTGACGACGCGCCCGTCCATATCGTTGGGCACCGGCAGCCCCAGCAGGTAGAGGACGGTCGGCGCGATGTCAATAATTTCCCTTGCCGGCAACTCTGCCGGAAGCACCTGCGGTCCGTGGGCGATGAAGATGCCCTCCATCACGTGGTTCCCTTCCAGCGCGTTGTTCAACCGCTCGTGGTGGGCGGCCCCGTCGGGCGAGTAGAGGTTGTTGTATTC
>JAJRXB010000284.1 GCA_024276515.1 Chloroflexota bacterium | reverse complement strand
GGTGACTCAGCCTATCCGACAGGCGATTCATCAATTCGCGTTGGCTCATCCCCAGATCTTTGATGTGAGGAAGAAACTTGGTAATTGGTGGACATCAATTTACAAGAAACGGTTTCTCACAAAGGGGGATTACGAAGATGCTGATTTGGAAAGCCTGACGGAGAAGGTGCAGGCTCGGTGGGAGAAGTTTCTTGCCCAAGATTTGCCAAACATTCGAGCGAGGTTGGCCGAGATGCCTTGGCCCGAACCTTCAGTCTCCACGGAGAAACAAGGCGGTTGAAACCGCTCCTGGAGGCCTGGCGGCCCAGCGGCCACCTCCGTGGACGCCGGCGTCGGCGCAGGCCGACGCTCGGCCTGAAGCCTTCAGGGGCGACTTGAGTCGCTATCAAGCTGATAAACCCGATGTCCGCGCGCCGGAATGGGGATTCCGGCGCTCCGGCAGCCCTGGAATCCCCAGCGCTCCGGCAGCCCTGGAATCCCCATTCCAGGGCTATAGCCGAGTTTATCAGAATCAGTTTGATGAGGTAGTAGTAACCACGCCACAACGTTATACCAATTGTGAGAGGAAAGACTGTGAAATCCCTCTTGCTCCCGTCGAGTCTCAGACCCGACGGGAGCAAGGGCAGGTCGTCGTGGCGGCGACGCGGCTAGAGCGTGAAACGGAGGTCCGAATATGTGTCTGGGTGTGCCGGGGAAGATCGTCGAGATCGAAGATAGCCCCCTGGGAATGCCGATGGCGAAAGTGAGCTTCGGCGGTATCGTCAAAGAGGCCTGTCTGGCCTACGTGCCCGAAGCCCAGGTGGGTGATTATGTCATCGTTCACGTCGGCTTCGCCATCAGCAAAATTGACGAAGAAGAGGCGAGGGAAGTCTTCGAGATGCTGAAGCAGATGGAGGACTTATCCGAGTTGGAGATCCCTCAACCGGAGTGAAGTGTAACGCTGGGTCATTCTTTGCACCCAGTTGCACGAAAGGTGATAGGCTATGAGTATTCACACCCTCACAATTGATTATCCAGACGAAGTGCTATGGGCCTTGCGGCAAGAGCCAGACGAGTTTGAACGGCAGGCCCGGCTTCTGTTAGCCCTGACGCTCTACGAGACGGGCAAGCTATCTACTGGTCTGGCTGCCCGCCTGGCCGGAATGGGGCGGGTGACATTTATGCTGACGCTGGGCCAGTATGGGCTATCTCCCTTCGGCGAAAGCCCCGATGAACTGGAAGAGGACCTGCACTATGCCCGACAGGCCGGTAGTCGCTAATACGACTCCGCTGGTATCTCTCTGGCTGCTCGACCACTTGAGTCTGTTGCAGGATTTGTACGGCGAAATCCTGATACCACCGACCGTGCAAGCGGAGTTCTTGGCAATCGAGACGGCAACACGCCAGGCATCGCTGACCAGCGCCTCGTGGATTCGCGTTGTTCCACTAGCACAGCCCCAACGTGCCTTGGCTTACGCCGGCCTGGACCGAGGGGAAGCAGAGGTATTGGCATTGGCCGAGGAGCGATCCGCCAGGTTGGTCATCATCGACGAACGCGCCGGCCGGCGCTACGCTCGCCGGATGTCTCTGCCGCTCACAGGCACCCTGGGTGTATTACTCCTGGCAAAAGAAAGCGGATTGATTCAAGCTGTCAGCCCCTTGATTGACACACTCCGCCAAGCCGGGATGCACCTGGGGGAAGATCTGATCGAAGGTGTCCTTCAACTGGCAGGGGAGTGAGCGAAGCGACCGGCAATTCGACTTCGGAGGGAAGATGCGATTCGTAGATGAGTACCGCAACGAGGCAGATGCCCAGAAATTCGTCCAGGCCATCCGGCAGGTGGTCACCCGGCCGTGGACGATTATGGAGATTTGCGGCGGTCAGACTCACACCCTCATCAGGACGGGGATTGACCAACTGCTGCCCCCAGAGGTGACCCTGATCCACGGCCCTGGCTGCCCGGTTTGCGTCACCCCTTTGGAGTTGATCGACAAAGCCATCGCCATCGCCCGGCGGCCGGAGGTCATCTTCGCCTCCTTCGGCGACATGCTGCGCGTCCCCGGCTCCGAGACCGACCTGCTCAGCGTCAAGGCCCAGGGCGGCGACGTGCGCATCGTCTACTCCCCGCTGGACGCCGTCAAACTGGCCCAAAAACATCCAGACCGCCAGGTGGTCTTCTTCGCCGTCGGCTTCGAGACCACCGCCCCGGCCAACGCCATGGCCGTCTGGCAGGCCAGGCAATTGGGTTTGACCAACTTCTCCATCCTTTGCTCCCACGTGCTGGTCCCTCCCGCCATCGAGGCCATCTTGAGCGCACCCAACAACCAGGTCCAGGGCTTTTTGGCAGCGGGCCACGTCTGCACGGTGATGGGCTACTGGCAATACGAACCCATCGCCGAAAAATACCGCGTGCCTATCGTGGTCACCGGCTTCGAGCCGCTGGACCTGCTTCAGGGGGTTTATATGGCCCTCAAGGCTTTGGAGGAAGGTCGTTACCAGGTGGAGAATCAGTACGTCCGCTCCGTCAGCCGGGAGGGGAACGTGCCCGCCCAGCGACTGGTGGGACAGGTCTTCCAGGCGTGTGATCGCCAGTGGCGGGGCATCGGCCTGATCCCCGGCAGCGGATATGGCCTGCGCCCGGAGTTCGCCGCCTTCGACGCCGAGCAGCGATTTGACGTGGCCGGCCTCACGGCGCAGGAGTCTGCTCTGTGCATCGCCGGCGAGATTTTGCAGGGACGCAAAAAGCCCCACGAATGCCCCGCCTTCGGCAGCCAATGCACCCCGGAGCACCCCCTGGGCGCGCCGATGGTCTCTTCGGAGGGCGCGTGCGCTGCCTATTATCGGTATGGGAGAGCACAATGAATCAGGAATCCCCGGTGGATTTCAGCCTGCAATGTCCCATCCCCATCAGCGACTACCCCACGGTGCTGCTGGCCCACGGCGGCGGCGGGCGACTGACCCAGATGCTCATCGAGCGTATGTTTCTGCCGGCCTTCCACAACCCGACGCTGGAATCGCTCCACGACGGCGCGGTGTTGGAGGTGGGCGACGCTCGCCTGGCCTTCTCCACCGATTCCTTCGTCGTCAGCCCCCTGTTCTTCCCCGGCGGCGACATCGGCTCGCTGGCGGTGCACGGCACCGTCAACGACCTGGCGATGTGCGGCGCGCGACCGCTGGCCCTGTCGGCGGGCTTCATCCTGGAAGAGGGGCTGCCGATGGAAGACCTGTGGCGGGTGGTGCAATCTATGCAAGAGGCGGCCCAAACCGTTGGGATGTCGGTCGTGACCGGCGACACCAAAGTGGTAGACCGGGGCAAGGGAGATGGCATATTCATCAACACCACGTGCCTGGGACTCATCCCGGCCGGGGTGCACGTTTCGCCGCGCCGCGCCCGCCCCGGCGACGTGGTGCTGATCAACGGAGCCATCGCCGTCCACGGCATCGCCATCATGTCGGTGCGGGAGGGGCTGGAGTTCGAGACGTCGCTCCAGAGTGACTCGGCGCCTTTGCACGACCTGGTAGCCCGGCTGCTCGACGTGGCCGGCGAGGGGGTGCACGTGCTGCGCGACCCGACCCGAGGAGGTCTGGCCAGCGCCCTGAACGAAATCGCTGCCCAGGCCGGTGTCGGGATTCGGCTGGAGGAGGCTCGCATCCCCATCGGAGAAGAGGTGCGCGGCGCGTGCGAGATTCTGGGCCTGGACCCGCTGTACGTGGCCAACGAGGGTAAGTGCCTGGTCATCGTAGCGCGGGAGATGGCCGAGACCGTCCTGGCGGCGATGCAGGATCACCCGCTGGGCGGAGAGGCGGCGATCATCGGAGAGGTGGTCGCAGAGCACCCGGGGAAAGTCTTCCTGCGCAGTCGCATCGGAGGTGTGCGGGTGGTGGACATGCTCAGCGGGGAGCAGTTGCCGAGGATTTGCTGAACCTGTTCATTCGTTGTCGGCAGCAATTTTACGTCCCCCCTTGCCCAGCTTGCGCTCGCTGCCGGCGCGCAGGCGGGCGATGTTCGGGCGGTGCGACCAGGTGATCAACACGGCGATTGTCAGGCCAAAAATCAGATACGCCCAGGGCAATTCCCCGGCAAGGGCCAACGCCGCCATAACGAGCGGTGTGAGATTGACCAGGGTCAACGAGCCGACCGAGGCATACTTTGTGATCACCACCAACGTCACGGCGACCGCCACCAGCCCCAATCCCATCCAAACGTGCATCACCAGCAGCGCGCCGACCGTCGGCGCCACCCCGGCCCCCCCGCGAAAGCGCAAGAAGATAGAGTAATTGTGCCCCAACACGGCTGCCAGGGCCACCAGCGCCACCACCAGCGGGGGCAGGCCCAGCCCTTTGGCCAGGGCGACGGCGGCCGCGCTCTTGCCAACGTCGCCGACGGCAGTGACGGCAGCTCCGACCGCCCCCAACGTTCGCAGCGCATTGGTGCCGCCGGTCCGACCACTGCCGTACTCCCGGATGTCGATGCCCTTCATCAATCGGCCCATCAGATAGCCGGTGGGGATTGATCCCATCAGGTAGGCCAGGATGATCATCCCTGCGCTAAGAAACAACAAATCCATATGTCTCTCCTTTGATGAATTGATGCGTTCTTTCTCCCTATCGTTGGCCGAGGCTTGCGCCGTCGTCCGACGATTCGGCGGTCTGCCCGTCTTCGCCCACCCCGGCGCGTACCCCGATTGCCCCGACCCGGTCGCTGCCGTCCGCAGCGCAGTGACCGATGGCGCGTTGGGGCTAGAAGCCTTCCATCCGTATAATAAAACACGCCGACCGGCAAATGGTAGCGGTAATTTGGTGACAAAATTCGAGAGAATGGCCGACGAACTGGGGTTGGTCAAGACCGGTGGCACCGACTTTCACGGCCGCAGCACCGACGTGGAGATCGGCGACATAGGGTTGACCGAAGAGGGATACCGGCAAATTGGGTATTAGTATCTGCGCAACCGACGCAGGGGCGAAGCGCCCTTCGCCCCTATCGCCCATACTCACCCGCGTCGGCGTGGGGCTGACACTGACGCTGGCGACGGCGCTGCGTTTCTACCGGCTGTCGGGCCAGAGCCTCTGGTCCGACGAGGGGAATAGTGTGGCGCTGGCCCAGGCCAGCCTGTCCGAGATTGCCGCCCGCACCGCCCTGGACATTCACCCTCCCTTCTATTACTGGCTGTTGCACGGCTGGATGCAAATCTTCGGCCAACCGGCAGGGTCCCTTGAGGGAAGCGAAGCGGCTGTGCGTTCCCTGTCGGCGGTGATTGGGGTGCTGCTGGTAGCGGTGATCTACCGGCTGGGAGCGCAGCTCTTCGATGAGCGGGTGGGACTGCTGGCGGCCTTCATCGCCGCCGTGTCGCCTTTTCAGGTGTATTACGCGCAAGAGACACGTATGTACGCGCTGCTGGCCCTCCTGGGCACGCTGACGGTGTGGGCAGCGGTGGGGCTGATGGATGACCGGTCGGCGGATTGCGGGGAACGAAGCCGTTTGCGACCTGTTATCCGTTGCTCGTCCCTCTACCTCCTCGGCGCGACGTTGGGTCTTTACACCCACTACGCCTTCCCCGTGGTGCTGGCCGTTGCCAATCTGGCCTTCCTGTCCCATCTGTGGACCAGTCGCACGGCGGGTCGGGTCGCCCGACGGCTGGCCGGCTGGCTGGCGCTGCAACTCGTCCCGCTGGCACTTTATCTGCCCTGGTTGCCCATCGCCTGGCGACAACTCACCACCTGGCCTGCGCCGCCGCCCCCTGACCCCGGCAACGCTTTCGTCACCATCTGGCGCACGCTGATTTTTGGGCCCCCTGCGGGTGGGGCAAACGACTTGTGGCTGATTGGATTTGGCGCGCTGGGGCTGGTCGGCGTGGTCCGTCTGCTGAGGAGAGAATCGCTGCCCACGGCCACGCTGATGCTGCTCTACCTGGGATTGCCCATCGCGCTGACCCTGCTCCTCTTCAAGCCGGCCTACCTCAAGTTTCTACTGGTCGCCAGCCCGGCGCTGTGTCTGCTGCTGGCTGTGGGGCTGACCGGCGCGCGCGCCGGGAGAGGGTCCTTGCTGGGAGGAGGGCTGGGGGTCGTTTTGACGGCGATTGCCGTCTGGGGGCCGCTGACCGCTTATTACACCGACCCAACCGTCGCCCGCGACGATTACCGGGGCATCGCCAGCTATCTGGAGGCGGTCGCCGGGCCGGGGGACGCCATCATCCTCAACGCGGCCGGCCAGCAAGAAGTATTTGGCTACTACTACCGCGGCGATGCCCCCGTCTACCCGCTGCCGCGTCGCCGCCCGCTGGACCCGGACGCGACCGTGGCCGAGTTGGAAACGATCCTGGCCAGGGCCAGGCGCATCTACGCCCTCTACTGGGCGACCGACGAGAGTGACCCGGCGGGCATCATCGAGGGCTGGCTGAATGAGCATGCTTTCAAGGCGACCGATGCCTGGGTGGGGAACGTGCGGCTGGTCAGCTACGCCGCGCCGCTGCCGGTGGCGCAATCGGGTGGTGCCGACGACCTGCTGCCGGTCAACGTTCGCCTGGGCGATCACGTGACTCTCACCGGCTACCGGCTGTTGCCCCCTCCCCCGGACGAGGAGGCCGGGGACACCTCGTCCCCTCCGGGCACGTGGCCAGCGCGAATCGTCCCCGGCGAGATTGTGCAGATTCAACTCCGCTGGACGACCGATGCGCCGCTTGATGATCGCTACGTGGTGTTTGTGCAGGCCCTCGACGGGGCCAATCACCTGGTCGGTCAGCGAGATGCGGAGCCGACGCCTCCCACCGTAGATTGGACGCCCGGCCAGCCGGTCCTCGACCGCCACGGTCTGCTCATCGAGCCGGGGACGCCACCGGGAGAGCATCGCGTGATCGTCGGCATGTACAACGCCGCCAGCGGTCGGCGATTACCGTCCACCGGCGGCGATTTCGTGGAATTGGGAACTCTCGTTGTCGAACGGCCGGAGACGCCGCCCCCCGTCGCAGTGCTGGGTCTTCGCCACCCGGCCGGCGTGGATTTGGGCCCGCTCCGTCTGCTGGGCTACGACCGCTACAAGCTCGGTCACAGCTACGACCCCGACACGCCGTTGCGTCCCGGCGACCCGCTGCACGTGATCCTCTACTGGCAGGTCCAGAATCGGCCCCAAACAGATTGGCAGGTGGCACTGCAACTGGCCCCGGCCGCCGACCCCGGGTCGCCGGTCGCCGAGGGAATTTTCCCGGCGGCGGGCGTGGATTATCCAACGACGCGCTGGGGGCCGGGCGAGATCGTGCGCGCCCAGTTCGATCTCTTCCTGCCGGGCGACGCCCCGCCGGGGGACTATCGGGTGAGTTTGCGCCTGCTCGATGGGGCCGGTTCGCTGGAGTCGGAAGCTTTTGCGCTGTCACCCATCTCCGTTGAGTGAGGGTGGGGCCTTTTACCCGGGTCCGTCGCGGCAGGGCCTACCCAAACCGGTAGCCGATCCCCCATTCGTTGTGGATCAGGCTGGGCTTTGAGGGGTCCTTTTCGACCTTGCGGCGCAGATAGCTGATGTACAGGCGCAGGTAGTCCACTTCACCTACGTATTCCGGCCCCCAAACCTCGGTCAGCAGGAACTCGTGAGGCAGCACGCGCCCCTTGTGTCGGGCCAGCACCGCCAGGAGACGGAACTCGGTCGGGCTCAGGTCAACTCGTTTGCCGTCGACGGTGACTTCGTGTTTGTCAAAGTCAATCACCAGGTCGTCGTAGGTGAGGATGGGTTCCCGGCCATTGCCGTTGACGCTGGAGCGAGAGACGCGCCGCAGCAAGGCACGAATACGCGCCGATAGCTCCTCGGCGGTTACCGGCTTGACAATATAGTCGTCGGCTCCCAGATTCAGCCCCTCGACCACGTTCTCCTCTGAGCCGAGGGCCGTGAGCATGATGATGGGAACGTCGGACATCTCGCGGAAGCGGCGGCACGTCTGCCAACCGTCCATATCAGGCAACATAATGTCCAGGATAACGGCGTCGGGCTTGAGGGCATACGCCTTTTGCAAGCCGGAAATGGCATTGTGCGCCACCTCCACCTGAAAGCCTTTCCTGGTCAACATAAATCGCAATGTTTCGCACAATGATACATCGTCATCAATAAGTAATAAAGTAGCACTCACGTTAGCCTCCTATTTCTTCCCGAATCGTCACTACCTTGACAATGTCACATTTGTCATTGCGAGCATCCGAAGGATGCGAAGCAATCTCCTACGATGCATTGTGGCGATTGCTTACCCCGTTCGGGGCACAGGTACCCCGTTCGGGGCACAGGTACC
>JAJRXB010000283.1 GCA_024276515.1 Chloroflexota bacterium | reverse complement strand
CCCTGGATGCGTACCAGGCTGACCGATGCGTTGTCGAAGGCGAAGCCCCGCTGCCGCTGGTGACCGTCCATGCGCAGCCACGAGCGCAGGCAAACGTTCAGCGATCCCCCGTGGGCGATCACCACAGCCGCGGTATCCTCGTCCATCCTGGCGACGATCTCATCCATCGCCGCCCGGACTCGCCGTGAGAAGACCGGCTCCCCTTCTTCGCCGGGCAGGGGTTGCCAGGGTTGGTTGCGTTCCCAGGCGGCGCGCACGGTTGGAAACCGGGCTACAATTTCGTCGGCGGTCAGGCCGTTGAGGGGGCCAAAGTTATATTCCTTGAGACGCGCGTCGAACCGGACGGGCAGGGCCAGCGCGCGGGCGATGATCTCGGCCGTTTCGGCCGCTCGTTGCAGGGGACTGGCGATCACTTCGTGGATGGTCCTCTCTTCGGCCAATCGCTCGGCCAGCCGCGTCGCTTGCAGCCGCCCCAGTTCGGTCAGCGGGTAGTCGGCCCAGCCCTGGATGCGCTGCTCAAAATTGCCTTGCGATTGGCCGTGTCGAATCAGCCACAGGTATTTGCTCATGCAACCGCCTGGGAGTTCGAAAGGGAGAAGGTTACAAAGGTATCTTGAGTTGCGTCGTAATAGCGCATCTCTCGCTCGGCCAGGTCGTAGACCCAGCCGTGGAGTTCCAGTCGGTTTTCGGCCAGCGCCCGGCGCACCGCGTCGTAGGTTTGGAGGTTTTTCAGTTGCAGCAACACGTTTTCTTCGACGATGGCCTGGTGCCGGGCGGCCTCATCGGACAGGCCACGCGCATCCACCCGGGTTTGAGCCGGCCGGGCAAACTCAATCCAGTTGGCGATGGCCGGCTCGGTGGCCATGTTCACGGGATGGTCCAGCGCTTTGATGCCGCCGCAGTCGGTGTGTCCGCAGACGATGAGGTGCTTAACCTTAAGGTGCAGCACGGCGTATTCCACTGCCGCGCCGACGGCGTTTTGTCCGGTGCCGTAGGGTGGCACAATGTTGGCCACCACCCGGGCCACGAACAGGTCTCCCGGCCGGGCTCCGGTCAGGGACTCGGGCACCACCCGCGAGTCGCTACAGCCGATGAACATGGCGTCGGGGAATTGGCCCTGGCTTGCCAATGAGTTTAGCAGTTCTTGTTCGTTTTCAAAAAATTCTGTGCGCAGCGCGTGCGAGCGTTCCAGGATGGGATCAGTCATGGTGGTTGTCACCTGTCATCAATTGTCGGGCGGCGGTGTAGGGGTCGATCTCGCGGGCGACGACTCGCTCCATCAAGCGGGCCAGGCTGGCCTGATCCACCTGGTCCAGCAGCCGGATCATCAACTCGTCGCGCAGGATGCGTTCCAGTTCATTGGCCAGGCGGGTCCGGTTCCGGCGGGCCAATTCGTTGGTGCTTTCCAGGTATCGGCGGTGGTCGGCGATGGCCTGCATCAGTTCGGGGATGCCGTCTCCCCGCAGGGCGATGGTTTTCACCACGGGAGGACGCCAGTTGTCTTCCGTTGCGGTCTCGTCGCCGGCGGGGTGGTGCGCTGTGTTCCCGCTGGCTACCTCCGTCAACCGTCCGTGGTGCATCACTTTTTGTGAGGGGGCGGCGTAGCCCAGGTCGAGCATCATTTCCAGGGCGGCGGCGGTGCGGTCGGCGCCTTCGCGGTCCGCTTTGTTGACGGCGAACACGTCGGCGATTTCGAGGATGCCGGCTTTGATGGCCTGCACGTCGTCGCCCAGCCCCGGCGCTTCGACCACGACGACGGTGTGGGCCGTTTGGGCGATCTCCACCTCGCTCTGACCGGCGCCGACGGTTTCGACGATGATCACGTCGAAGCCGGTGGCGTCGAGCACTTTGATGGCATCGGCGGTGGCCCGGGCCAATCCGCCCAGGCTGCCCCGGGTGGCCATACTGCGCACGAAGATGCCGGGGTCTCCGGCCAGGTCGCGCATGCGGATGCGGTCGCCCAGGATGGCGCCGCCGGAGAAGGGGCTGGTGGGGTCTACGGCTATCACGCCGACTCGGTGGTCGGCGGCACGGTAGGCCTGGGCCAGCTCGTTGACCAGGGTGCTTTTGCCGGTGCCGGGTGCGCCGGTCACGCCGATGATGTGTGCCTGGCCGGTGTAGGGGTAGAGCTGCGCCAGGTCGGCCCGGGCGTCGTCTCCGTCGTTTTCGATGCGGGTGATGAGGCGAGCGATGGCCCGGCGGTCGCCCGAAAGGGCTCCTTCAACCAGTTCCATTGTCAAGTGTCCAAACTCCCTGCTCCCTAAAATCTGTAGGAGGTAGTAGCGACTTCAGTCGCTGGGAACGACCGAAGTCGTCACTACTACAAAATTTAGCCACACTCATACCAATTGCGAGTTTAAACGCTGCAAACTCGTCTGTTTTGCGTAGGGACGAGGCACTGAGCGTACGACTTCGGTTTATGCGCCGGAATCTGGCTTGAGAGACCCGTTGCTGGGAATGCCTCGTCCCTACCGTGAGGGCGGATAATGCCGGTACTTGAACACACAATTGGCATTACTCCTGCTTCTTCACATGTTCCTGAATGAAGTGAACGATGTCCTCGGTGAGGGTGCCGGGGCCAAAAATGCCGTGTATGCCGGCTTCTTTGAGCCGGGGCACGTCCTCGTCGGGGATGATGCCGCCGGCGACGACGAGCACGTCGTCCAGGCCGTTTTCGCGCAACAACTCAACGATGCGGGGCAGCAGTGCCATGTGAGCGCCGCTCAGAACCGACAGGCCCACCACGTCTACGTCTTCTTGCAGGGCGGCCTCGGCGATCATCTCCGGCGTCTGGCGCAGGCCGGTGTAGATGACTTCCATGCCGGCATCGCGCAGCGCCCGGGCGACGACTTTGACTCCCCGGTCATGGCCGTCGAGGCCGGGCTTGGCAACCAGGACGCGGATTTTCCGGGTCGTGCTGGGATGGGGTTGGCTCATAGAACATGTCTCCTCGATGGATGGCGCTGTGATGTGTGAGGCGCAACACGTTTCACGTTTTTACGTTGTGCTTTGCTCCATATTATACAATCGCGCCGGGGTAGCGTCAATAAACCCAGACTCTGCCAGGGCTTTTCAACGTTCTAGCGCGAGCAAGGTGACAGT
>JAJRXB010000282.1 GCA_024276515.1 Chloroflexota bacterium | reverse complement strand
TTCTACGCCGCCGTGGCCCTGCTGGCCTGCCCGGCGGACTTCTACCAGTTCGACCCCCGCCTGGGGTGGATCGCGCCGCCCACCCTGCGCCTGGGCCCCGTGCCCGCCGACGCGCCCCTCCAGGCGCGCGTCACCCGGCACACCGACTACCTTTACCTCGAATTCACCCTCCCCACCGCCTACCTGGACTACGCCGAGGCTCACGATCTGGTCGTGCCCTCCCTGCCGGCCGACCTGGGCGTCGTCCTCAGCGGCAAACTTCCCCTCTGGCTCTACGCCGGCCTGTCCCTGGCCTACCGCACCGCCCCCTGGATCGCCGTCTACCAGCCGCAGCTAAAAACGCAGGCCGTCGTCGTCACCCACAGGTCCCCTTTCCCCAAGAGGGACCTATCGGCGGCGAAAGGCCCTGCCCCACTGTCACCGGGCAGCCTGGTCAGCTTGCCACCAGAGGTTTAGCCGGCGGAGGTGCACAGCCTTGGAATCCCCTCTTTGGCGAAATGGCCCGTTCCGGCGCCCGTAGCCTGAGATCTGACCCAGGACTTTTTCAACGTTCTAGCGCGAGCAAGGTGACTGTCACCTGGGTCAATTCTTTGAAAAGCCCCGATCTGGCCCCCGAGGTAAAGTACAGACAAAAATGGGCAGTCAGAGGTTATCCCTCTGGACTGCCCGGAGAGCACGTGCATCGAGGATGTTGGGGACCCTTTCCAGGGAGCGCCGGAATAGGGGTTCCGGCGCTTCGATGAAAGCTGCCGCCAACATACGCAGCCCTGGAATCCCCATCCCGGGGCCACCGGAGAAAAGAAATTACTCTTCCTGTCCAGCCACACCCTACAGGGAGACCACCTGACTTCGGATGCATCACGTATTCAGATCATCTGCCGTAACCGCTCACCCTCCTTTCAGTAAACGCGACTGAAGTCGCCCCGACAGGGCCTACGCGGGCTAAAAAAACCAGTCCACGCAGGTGGACTTCGCAGCGGAACGCCCTGTAGGAGCGATTTCCCTGGCCTGGCCGCCAGCCTGTCCCCTGGCCTTCCGCCAGGACAGGCTGGCGGCCAGGCCAGGGGACAGGCAATCGCCCAAAAAACAGAGGGTGAACGCTTGCTTCTATTCTACCCCCATCATCCAAGAAGTCAAAGGAGCCGCACCCTACTTTCACCCCATTTCCCGTTGTTTTCGGCGCGAAATCGTAGTATACTTGAGCAAAGACAATACCCCTCGTGCGGCCTGAGATTCGCGTTTGAATGTAACTGCTCAGCCACCCTTGCGAAGGTTGCCAGCCGCGTTGATGTATGGAGCGACTTCCGGTGGGCAAAGGCGTTTTCGGCTTGAAATCTACCACAAAACCTTCGCAAGGGTTTCGTTACCTGAGTAGTAACGTTTGAATTGCTAAAGTACAGGTGAGTGAGAGACCACAATTGTGACTTTGTTGTCACATAGATGTGATTTTCACTTGAGGTGATGATGGTATGATAAAAATACCTATCCGGCCCAGGTGATCGTGACGACAGGGGGCAGGAGCCTTGGCTAAAACAAGGGTGCGAAGCGCGAACTTGAGCTCCCATCCCGGCAGTTCCTACCGAATTGACCAGGTCGTCACCGGCCGGGTCGAGCGTGTTCTCCCCTTTGGCGTTTTCGTCCGCCTGTCCGACGGCGCTCGAGCCTACGTGCGCCGTCGAGAGCTGACCCAGGCCGGAGATTTGGACCCTCGACGGGTCGTCTCAGAAGGAGATGAAATCCAGGGGGTGGTCATCGCCCTGGCCGAGCCGGGCCGCAATCTGGAGTTGAGCGTCCGCCGCGCCGAACCAGACCCGTGGGAGGCATTCGCCCGTTCGCATCGGGTCCGAGACACCGTCACCGGGACGGTCAAAAGCCTGACGGCGAAGGAGGTCTTCGTGCAGGTCCTTCCCGGCGTAGATGGTCTCATCCCTTTGGACGAACTGGCCCCCTGGCCGGTCGAGCGGCCTGATGAGTTGCTGTGGGTCGGCGACCAGGTGGAGGCGATGATCACCCACCTGGACGGGCGAAACAAACGGCTGCGACTCAGCATCCGGCAACAGATGAAGCACCAAGTCAGGGTCAGGGAGGTGATGGAGTTCCTCGGAGCGGGAGAGAGCACTGAAGAAGAGACGTGGGATGCGATGGAATCCAAGCCTCCTAGGGAGAAGGGAGGCATAGAACCTGACACCGCTGAGCAAGTCGGACGGGTTCTGGTCGTGGATGATCACGAAGAAGTGCGAGAGCCGTTGGTTACGTGGCTGTGTCGTCAGGGGCTCGCGGCCGACGGCGTGGGAACCCTGGAACAAGCTCTGGCCCACCTGCAAAAAAGAAAGTACGGTCTGGCACTGGTTGATCTGGACCTGGCCGGCGACGACGGCATCCACTTTATTCAAACCCTGGAACAAGGGGCTCCCGATACCAGGGTGATGGTGATGAGCACCCCCGAATGGATCGCGCAGCGGAGCGAGGAGTTGCTCACCTCAGGGGTCATGGATGCTTTCGTCAAACCACTGGATTTGGATGAAATCCGCCACATGTTGATCCGGTTGGGGCGAGGAGAGATGCCAACTCCTCTATGGTCCTCCGCACCGAGGCCGGACGAAGGAGAGGTGCAGGCATCCTTCCGGCGGCTGGCTGAGATTATGCGCAGCGGGCTGTCGCTGGCGGCCCGGTTCGAGGCCGGCCTGAAAGAGTTGGTTCACTCTGCCCAGGCTGAAGCCGGCATCGTTTTCCATCTGGACCCAGATTCGCAGCAGGTGAGCATTGTCGTCCAGGTTGGGAGGATTCCCCTAAACCGGGAGATCGTCTATGCGCTGAACAAGAGCCCGGTCAAAGACGTGATTCAGGAGCAGCACAAGGTTTTTGAACGTCACGTTTCCCGTTATGCTCAGCCCCGCTTCAGCAACCTGTTGGCCCTGTTGCCCTTTGAATCGTGTCTGGGCGTGCCCATCTTCGCCGAAGGTAAGGTAGAGTACGCGCTTTTTTTGTTCCACCGCCAACCGGAAGCTTTCTCCCGCTACCGCCTGCGAGATGCCCAGGCAATGGCTATGCTGTTCAGCGTGGCCCTGGAAAATCAGGCCCTGGAGCGACGCATCCGAGACCTCAGCCCCTTCTTGCTGAGTGGTCATCTGGCAGCCGGGTTCGGCCACGAGGTGTACAACAAGATGTCGGGACTGGAGATTCAGCTTCGTAACTTGCGGGCCGACGGGAAACGACTGGCGCGAGAAGCCGAGGAGCGTTTGCCAGAGCCTCGCCAACTCACGGAGTTGAGCCAGGCAATAGACCAATTGCTAAGCATGGCGCTGGACCTCAAAGAAACCGTGGAGCTTTTCCGGGAGTTGCTCCAGGCCGAGCAAAACGAGCGCGTGGAGGTGAACGAAGTGATCCGGCGGACCACTCAGTTGCTGCGTCCCACCGCCCGCCGGCACCAGGTGAGCCTCGAGTTGGATCTGGCCTCGGACCTGCCGCCGATCACCGGCAGCGCCGTCCGCCTGCAACAGGTGTTCGCCAACCTGATGCTCAACGCCGTGCAGCACACCGCCAGGAAGATGACGCAGTGGCCTGATGGGCGAGGGAGGCTGCGAATCTCTACCACCTGGGCGGTGGACGAGAAACGCCCTATCCAGGTCCGCTTTGCCGACAATGGACCGGGCATCCACCACCAATTGTGGGAGAACATCTTTGCCCTGGGCTTCTCCAGCCGACCGGGAGGAACCGGCCTGGGGCTTTTCATTGCCCGCAGCCTGGTGGAGTCGATGGGGGGGCAGGTTGCCGTAGAGCGGAGCGTGATTCCCATCGGCACCACCTTTCGGGTAGAGTTGCCAGGGAGCGTTCGGGAAGCCTGAGGAGTGTGAGCGATGAACTTAGAGCCACTCCGGGTGTTGCTGGTAGAGGATGAAAGCAGCCTGCGAGAGCCGCTGGCAAAGTATTTGCGAGACACCCATGGCTATCACGTAGATGCAGCCGCCGACGCGAATGGAGCGAGACAACTGGTGATGGTGGCCGATCGGGCTTATGACGTGGCTCTGATAGATGATTTACTGTCGCCCGATCCCGATGCCGAACCTGTACCCATCGGCGTCGAGTTGATGAAGCGGATCCGAGCACTCTGTCCCAGGACAGAGTGCATCATTTTTACCGGTTGGGGGATGGACCGGGCGCTGGCCGCGCTGCGGGCCGGAGCCTATCGCTATTTGGCCAAGCCCCTCAATCTGGACGAACTGGCTATGACGATCCAGATGGCAGCGGAGCAGACCCGGTTGCGCCAGGAGCGCGATCTGCTCTAGGCCACACTGGAGATCAGCAATGCGATGGTCCGCAGATTGGAGGTGGCTCAAACCTTGCAGACCATCGCTGAAGCCATCCCCAAATTGCTCCAGGTTGAGGCCTGTGCCGTAGCCCGGGAAGACCTGGCGACGGGCAAGGTGTGCTATGATCCGATGATCCCGATAGGTGACACCGCAATACGGTGGCAGCGCCATATGAAGAATAAACTGCTCACCCGCCAAATCATCGAAATGGGTGAAGCATTCGTCCTGCACGATGTGGATGATCAGGCCGATAAAGTGGACGAGAACCTGTGTCGCGCCGGAGTCAAGTCCTTCATCGGGGTGCCGATCTCAGGGGAACCTCGGAACCAGGGGGTGCTGTACGCTTACAGCACCCGCCGGGAGGCCTTTGGCACCTACGAGCGACTAGTTCTCAAGCTTTTGGCGGGCCAGGCGGCTATCGCGTTGGAAAATGCTCGCCTGTTTGAGGCCGAAGCCCAACGCCGTCGTGAGGCCGAGACGTTGCGAGAGGCAGCCTTGTCCCTGACCACCACTTTGGAGCCACAGCAGATTTTCGAGCGAATTTTGAGCGAGCTTCAGAAAGTGGTGCCCTACGACAGCGCCTCAGTGCAATTGCGCAAGGAAGACCGGCTGGAGATCATCGGCGGGCGAGGATTCCCCAACCTGTCTGAAATTGTGGGACATTCGTTCGCGTTAGATGGCAACAACCCCAATCGGGAAGTCGTTCATCGGCGAGGTTGTTTCATTGTCCCAGACGCCCCGGCTGTGTATGAAGATTTCCGGAAGGAACCTCATGTGCAGGCCGGCATACGGAGCTGGTTAGGGGTGCCTATGTTGGTCGGTGACCGGCTCATTGGTATGATCGCTCTGGACAAACAGCAGCCGGGATTCTACACAGAGGAACACGCCCGACTGGCCCGAGCCTTCGCCGCCCAGGCAGCCATTGCCATCAACAACGCGATTGCATTTGAAAACACCGAACGTCAGGTGAATTTGATGGATGCCCTGGTTGGTGTGGCTCAGAAGGTATCCACGGTGACGGATGTACATCAACAGATGCAGGCCGTTTGGGAATTCGTCCGTGACCAACTACACGCCCCTATGTTCTTTGTGGCCTTCTATGACGAGTTTCGAGACATCCTCCACTTTGAAGTAGCCTATGACGAAGAGAAGCCGATAGAAATCGAGGACAGACCGTTGACCGATCGCGGGAATTGGGGGTTGGCCGGTTACGTGGTGAAGACGGGGAAGGAAATTGGCTGGTGTGACTCCCGGCAGAAGGAATCCGTGTTGAAGCAACTCCAGGCCCAGCCTCAGCAACTGGGGACCCCTTGCCAGAGTGCCCTGGCTCTGCCCTTGAAAGTCGCTGACAAAATTATTGGAGCGATCTCGATTCAGAGTGACAGGCCCCACGCCTGGGACGAAATTGGCCTGGATGCGTTCCGCACATTGGCTGGCCAGGTGGCAGTAACCGTCAGGAACGCACAGCTCTTCCGGGAGGTGCAAGGTGACCTCGTTCGTCTGAGAGCACTTCAGAGGGCAAGCACCAGCCTGATCTCAGCCCAGGATCCAGAGGAAGTGTTGCAAGTCATTGTGAGAGAAGGATGTGAAGCAGTAGGTGGCTGGCGAGCTTGTGCCACCTTGCTGAGCCAGACTGGAATCCCCACTCACCTTGCCAGTGTGGGGTTTGAACCTGATCCCGAAGCAGCTATGTCTATCAGAGAACACGGCGTCTCGGTTCGAGTCGTGGAGTCTGGAGAGCCTTATTTTAATCCCGACATAAGCAAGGCAAGCACTGAGGTGCATCCTAAAATGATCGAACAGGGTGTCAAGGCCGCTGCCTGCCTGCCCCTCAAGTTCGGTCGGAAGAACATTGGCGTCCTGTGGATTCACTACCAATCACCTCACCGCTTCTCAGACTCGGAACAAGTGGCGTTGCAAATTTATGCTGACCAGGCTACCATCGCCTACGATAATGCCCGTCAGATGCGAGAGTTGGAACACCTACGCCAGGCGGCGGAAAAGCTGGCCAGTGTGGCCGGGGTTCGAGATGTCTTGCAGCAAATTGTGAAAAGTGCCAGGGAGGTGCTGTCTGCCGATTCGGCCGTTATCTGGTCCTACGACGACATCCGTCACACTTTCCTCCCGGACGAATTGGTTGCCGATGGCATAGAACCGGCCTTGGTGGATCGATTCAGAGAAGACGAGCCTCACCCGGGTGGCACGGCCGAGATGGTGATGAAACGTGAATATTTGGCCGTCCCTAACGTAGACGCGCCAGACTATGCCTTTCTGGGACCCGTTGGTCGTGGCTTGCGGGGAGCCATCGGTGCCAAAGCCTTTCAGGGAATCGCTTTACAGGTGGGAGACGAGATGCTGGGGGTGCTCTACGTAAACTACAAACAACCCCGGACCTTTGGCCCCGAGGATAAGACCACATTGCAAACCTTCGCTCACCACGCGGCCCTGACCCTCAAAAAAGCACGATTGCTGGAGCAGGTGAGCAAGGCCCGGGACGCGGCCAAAGTGGTAGCCGCGGTGAGCCTTCTGGAAGACTTGGAGGGCACGCTGGACTCAATCGTGAGAGGCACCCAAGAGGCACTTCATTGCGATGCCGTCACCCTCTACCCCTATGATCAAGACCGAAATGAATTCGGATTTCCCCCGGCTACGTGGGGCGTGTGGAACCCGGCGAAAGTGCATGAGTTGGGCCTGGTAGCGCGAGAGTCTGTTGTACGGAGCATCCTGGCACTTGAGGAAGCCCACATTGCTGAAGATGCTCCTTCTGATCCGCTTGTGGGTGGCCCCTTCGTCCAACGAGAGGGTATCAAGTCTTCCGCGGGAATTCCTCTTCAAGTCCGCGACCGCAAAGTGGGCGTGATGTTCGTCAACTACCGCTCCCGTCACCGCTTCACCGGTGAGGAACTGACCAACATCGAACTCTTCGCCCATCAAGCGGCCGTAGCCATCCGAAACACGCAACTGTTTGAAGAAGCAAAACGGAAAACCAGAGTCTTGCAGGCTCTTTACGAAGCAGGCAAGGCAGTGACGGGTAGCCTGGCTTTAGACGAGATTCTCCACCGCATTGTGGAACAGGCATGGCAGATCACCAGGGGCCGGGTTGAACCAGCTCGTTTCAGCCACCTGGCCCTGAAAGAAGGAAACTTGCTGAAATTCAAGGCCGCGTGTCCCCCCGATCGTTTGCCAGGGCTCCAGGAGGGGATCGGCAGCATCGACCTGGAACGGGGAGAGCGGCTGGGCATCACCGGACGGGCGGTCAAGACCGGCACCTCCCAGTTGGTGGGGGATGTGAGGCAAGATCCAGACTATATCGGATACGATCCAAAAACCTGTTCAGAGTTGGCCGTGCCTATCAAAGTCGGAAAGGAAGTCATCGGCGTTATCAACGTGGAGCACCCGAATCACAACGCTTTTGACGAAGACGATAAGCGTGTTCTGGAATCCCTGGCTGCCCAGGCAGCCATCGCCATCCAAAACGCCGAACTGTACGCACAGTCCAGAGCCTTGCAGCAGGTTGCCACCTCGCTTGCCGGTTCTCTCGAACTGGAAGAGGTGCTGCACATCGTCATGACATCCGCAATGGACCTGACTGCCACGGATTCCGGAAGCATCTTGTTCTGGGACTCAGAGCAAGAGAGGTTTACCCGTGCCCTCACCACCGTTGGACCGGACAGGACTTTGCAACTGTATTGTAACCGCGCACGACGAAAAGATGGCATCGCCCGGACCATCATCGAGAAACAAAAGTCCATCGTGGTTCCTGACACCCAGAAGGACTCACGGGTCAACCAGGTTGCCATCGAGAAAGGACGCCGGGCTTTGATCGGCGTGCCGTTGGTGTGTCACCATGAAGTGATCGGTGTGCTCTACGTGAGCAGTTCGAGACCTCGGCAGTTCTCCAAACGCCAGGTGACCTTGCTGGAAAGCCTGGGCAGTCAGGCAGCCGTAGCCATCGAGAGAGCCCGCCAATATGAGGAATTGAAGCGAGCAAAAGGGATGATCAACGCCCGAACCGCCTTGGCCTGGTTTGGAATGACCAGCAGCACTTGGCGACATGCTATTGACAAACACGCTCTGACCATCCGGGATCAGGCGCAACTTCTCCGCCAAGACCTGGAGCGAGGGGCATCTTCGTCAAAGGTAGAAACTCGAATTGCCACCATCGAGCGCCTGACAGAAAAAATCTTGCAGAAACCAATCACCCCACCCCTATCTACCGAGGATGGCACAGAATCGGTGTCGTTGAGCGCC
>JAJRXB010000281.1 GCA_024276515.1 Chloroflexota bacterium | reverse complement strand
TGCACTTGGCCGAGGCCAGAAAGCCCAAGGCCGGGCGGTGCTCCTCCAGCTTGGCGGCCACGGTATCCAGCGCCTCGTCCCACGAGACCTGTTCCCAACCTCCGGCAGTCTTTCTCATCGGGTGCTGGAGCCGGTCGGGGTGGTTCAACACCTCCAGCGCGGCGTTGCCCTTGGCGCACAGCCGCCCGCTGACCGGGTGGTCGGTCATGTACTCCAACCCCACCGCCCGCCCGCCCTCGACGGCGAGGTAGAACCCGCAGCCCACGCCGCAGTAGGGGCAGATGGTGGGGATCAGGGTGGTTTGGGTCATGGGGTGATCTCCTTCACAGTGATGTCGACGGGTTTTCGGTCTCCATTCAAGCTGGTACTGGCTCTACGTGTTGGTGGGCTAGCGGGGCTGATCCTCTGTCAGCCCATTGGCTGATAGAAACCTCTCCGGTGTGTTGAAGGCATTGAAGAAAAGCGGAGTCCCGGCGAAGGACAGTGGCGAGACCGGGCCGATGGTCATAAACGAGTACTCGCGCGTGGCTACATCGAAGGATGAATGAGGGTCACGGAAGAGCTGGTAGAGGTCCATCGCCTTGCCCCGACCGCTGACCAACTCGCTCAGTGCCTTGAATTCGGCGCCCATTCCCAGACCGAAGCCGAAGAAAAAGATACGCAACTGTCCAATGATATCCCGATGCAGGCTGGAAAGGGTCTGGCTGATGAACATCCAGCCGACGCCATACTTGCGCGTGGTGCGTACGGCATCAATGAAAATATTGCGCACAGCCCGCAACTCGTCGTTGTCGGGGTTCTCTCGGGGAGCTAGCCGATGGGCCTCATCGATCAAGACCAAGGTGTTGAGCCCCTGACCCTCGCGGTAGGCGTGCTCAGCCGCAAAGCGAATGCCTTCGAGCAGCCGGCGGATGACCAACGCCTGAATGGTGTCGTTCCAGAACAGTGTTGGCTCCCCTGGCTGCTCAGCTTCGCCTCCAAACAGAGGCAAACTGGAGATGTTGCCCTGACCAGCACGGGTTGCTTGCTCTTTCGAGAGGTCAATGACAACGAGTGGACGCCGGTCGCGCGCCAAGTTGAACAGGTCAAGCAGAATGCGCTCCACCTTGAGCGCGCCCCGGCGATCTTCGCGGAAGAGTTGCGTCACCGGTGACCAGTACGCAGTGTAAAAGTAATCAACGTCTGCCTCTTCGTACATCGAGTTGAAGCGGTCCCGTGAGCCCTGGGAACGATAGAAGACCTTTTGCACTTTCTCCTGCCCAAGAAGTTCCCAAGCCTTGTCAAAAGATACCCGTTTATGCAAAGCTTTTAATGTCACCTTGGCTCGTCGGAGTCGATCAGCCAGCGTCGCCGCAGCCAATTCGCGATTCTCCCCCTTGGGGACACTCAATTGCTCGAAAAATGGCGACTCGTAAAGGATTTGCGCAAAGAGGTCCCAGCGGTCTAATACCAGATCGCGCACACTGTAGACACGGGTCTCTTTGCCCAACAGTTGTAACGCATCACGCATTGGCAGTTGGAACTCGCCCGAGGTCTGGCCCCGCATCTCTTTGGCAAACTCGCCTTGCGGATCGATCACCAGCAACGCCATTTCGGAGTAGCGCGCATAGGCCAGCAGAATCATCTTGGCCAGCACCGATTTGCCAGAGCCAGTCTTTCCAAAAATACCCAGGTGGTAGGCTTCGCCTGCGCCATCGGGACCAGGATCGAAGTGCTTGAACCAGAGGGGCAACTTGGGCTTGGAGCCATAAACGTGACCCAGGTAGAATATCTGATCCCGATAGGGCAACAGCAATTCATCGAGCAACGCATCCTCGACCAGATGGATGGGTGTACCCGTGGCCGGGACGGTGCCCAGGATGCTGGGGCGGTAGTTGCCGGCATTATCCGCAAAGACGGCGCTGATGGTCATCTCTCCCTGGTGGGTGTCTTGCCGCTCGCTGACGGCATCCACCCTGCCGCGCTGGCGGATCAGGCTGCGCATGGTGGGGTCCTCGTGCCAGATGTTGCGCAGTGTGACCTCAGTGATCTGCCCCAGGGCGTAGTGCCGTTGAGTGTCCTGAAGATAGCGGAAGAGGGCCAATTCCCCCACCAGCTTTTTGGTGACAGCACTACCCAAAATGTCGAGCGATAGCTCTCCAGTGGACGATGGCGAGCCGATGACGCCAATGCGCTCAGCCGCGTCCACCAGTTGATCCAGGTCTTTGTCCCTGTTCGACATACTTACCTCCCTGATTCAGTGCGATAGCCGTGTAAGCCCAGGAATATATCGTCAATGTTCCCCTCATAGATTTCGGCGATGCGTTGGCTGGTTACCTGACGGAAAGTGGGGATGGCCTGCGCCAGGTGTTTGACCATACGGTCGGCCATGTAAAGCGGATAGGGCTCTATCATCGCCGCTGTGCCACACTGGTGCTTGACGGCGTGCACCACGACAGCCAGTCGCCCCGGTGTCTGCGCTATGGCACGGCTCATCTCCAATCGCAGCGCCGGCAGCCAGGGATAGGGGCGGTAGTAGATCACGCGGATTTCGTCCAGCAGACGAACGATGGTTTCCTTCAGACGTTCCGCCTCGGATCGGTCATTCTGCGGAACGGGAGCCAGGTTCAGGTGCCAGGGCTGATTGGGTGGCTGGAGAGGCTGAGGCCGGGTAAATTCGCCGGGTGAGAGGATGTTGCTCAACAGTCCCCGGTCGTCGTGGGACTCAGGCCAGTCAAGTCTTTGGCCAATCTCCCGCCGGGTGGTATACTTGGGGACGGCCACCCAGCATCGGTCGGAGCGACGCGAAGCCAGGACAGTTTGATAGGCAGCCAGGTAGCCCCTGATTTGCTTTTGCAGGTAAGCTGTGACTTTCAAGTGCTTTGTCTCGGCGGCCTTATTGAGCGCCTGGTTGAAGTAGATGAGAGGTGTCGTGAGCGATCCATCAAGGAAAACGACGCCGTGAGGAGCCTGGGCGGACAATTCCAATTCCATGCCCATCATCACCGCCCGGGCGATGGTGCCGGTGTCGGCGTCGTGGGGTTCGGCCTCGATGGTGACCTGGTGACGTGGCTCCGGCCAGTGGCGTGTCTCCGAGGGCGGCGTGAGACCTTCGACGGCTACTGCCGCAGCAGCAACCAGGTCGGTGGCCAGCATTCGCTCGACGGCGTAGGAGCCGTCCACGCCGCAGGTAGTGGGGATGGGGACATACTCCAGGTCGGATTCGCGCTGTAGCAAGTTGGCCGCTTCCAGCCCCGCTCGCCAGGTGGCGCGCTGCTCACGCATCTCGCGGAAGGAATCCAGCAGCGCATGGCCTACGTCTTCGGTGCGCTCAAGCACCTCTTCGACGAGGGCAGCGGGTAGATCGGCGAATGGCCTTTCATGTGCTTCTTCAAACATTATCTGTCGTTTGCTCACTCTGTCGGTCTTTCGTCAAGATTAACATCCTTTCAACCTCCTCGTGCCGCCACCGATGCCAGCCGTCCACTCGCTCTGCCCGGCCCAGTAGCCAACGCTCTCGCCAATAGGCTGCCAGCTTCTCGAAGGGCAACTCACGGAAATCCGGCTCGTCATCCTGGCCGGCCATATATGCTTCCAGATTGTGGATCAACGGGAACAGAAAAGCCTCGCGTTTCACCCCGTGTTTCAGCAACTCGGAGGTAAAGCCCAATCGTTCGAGAGCCCGCACCATCGTCTGCCACTTGCGTCTCGGGCCAGTGCCATAGCCACCCCGAGTCGAAATCCCCTGTGCCTCCAGGAACTCCCGGAACAGTGGGTACAGGCGCAGCAAGTGAAAACTGCCGTATCCTTCGGTGTACTCCAGAGACTTGGCAATCGTTTCGTCGTGATAGCGCAGCCGGTTGTAGATGGAACTGCGGCCAAAGGCACTGGTCGTAGTCAGAGCTACCAGGTGAGCGGGGAGCACACGGCCTTCCATCTCCGTTTCTCGGTCAGCGTACTTGCGCCGGTAGGCAGCACGCACCTCGTCGGACGCAGCGGCCAGCGCCACCAGCTTGCCACCCAGCAACCGATTGTATGGCGGCAGCGCGCCCAAGGTCTGAATGTCCATCGTTTGGTTGACCAATTCAGTCTTGCGGCCTTCAGGGTAATCAAACAACTTGTCACGTGGGGGGAAACTCAGCGGCGGGGATTGCAAGCACAAGATGCCGATCAGCTTCCCGTTGTGTTCGTCAATGAGCAGAAAACGTAGCCGTCGGCCAAAGCCTTTCGAGTAGGGCAGCGACCAGGTCAACCGAGCCACACGAAACAACTCGTGCTGCCATTGCGTCTCGACCTCAACCAAAGTCGGCTTCATCCTCGCCGGGTCAACCTCTTCCCCGTTGGCAAAAAAAGGTAGATAACGGGAAAGATTTCGCCGCAGCCAATCCTGCCGTCGCGCCAGTTCCACCTGTTTGGCTGGCTCATGCAACCGCCGGGAGAGAGCTTTTGTCTGGCCTTCAGGCAGACACAGTTTACCCTCTTGCCACTCGAAGCCCAATGTATCCAATTCTTTCAAGACTGCCTGCCGCAGTTCATTGGCAGTGATGGCCACAAACCTGCCCCTTCTCTACCGTCACATCCCAGCGCCAGCACCCCTCGCCGAACCCCAGCCTCATAGCCAGTCGGATGCCGCACTTCCACTCTTCCGTAACCGGAGCACGCCCCACCAAGTCAAGTCCGAAGCGGCACTCAGTCCTCTGGCAAAGGCCCGCCAGTCATCAGATATCCTCTCGTGGGAAGTTAGCCCAAGCTTCACGGCGGGCCTGGTCAATATCTTCGGCACTGAGATCAAAGTTCAGATCCTTCCACAGCCCTCGTAGCGATTTCAACCCAGCCGCAGACATTTAATCGCCGCACGAAGCAGGCCGCCGCCAGCTTCTCAAAGGCAACCAGCGAGGAGCAATCAATGGCTGTCAAGATTGCACCATCGCCAACCGTTCTTCGAGCCGTTGGGCCAACAGGCGCAAT